>NZ_JBSFVR010000358.1:0-7669 GCF_053592415.1 Streptomyces sp. NPDC002690
AAGGTGCGTCCGAACTGCATGGTCAGGCCTCCGGGGCTTCGAACTTCGAGGTGCGCCGCATCCCGGCCGCCCGAGTCGCCCCGCACCCCCGTCCCTTGCACCCGTTGGCCCGGCCACCGGTCGCGGGCGCCGAGCACCGGACCACGGTGACGGGGATCTCCTCCGCCGGACGTCGTTCGTCGGGCACTGTGGTGCGGTCGGGGGACACCTCCACTGCCGTACGACCGAGCGAGATGCCATGACCGCGACCACCGCAGCCGCCGAACGCCTCCACCACTCCCTCCGCGCACGTCGCGCCCGCACCGGTGGCCCGGGGGAGGGGGGACCGAAGGTCCTCGAACACGTCCTCGGCTGGACCCTCGTCGTCGTGCTCGCCCTCTTCGTCACCCGGGCCGGACTCATGTGACCCGCGTGGGCGGGCGGCCTCCACGGAGAATGATCACGGTCTCGCGTAACCGGTGACGGGGGCGCCCCGATCGGGCATACTCGACGCGCCACAGCCGTTGACCGGCGTCTTCCGCGACCCGGAAGGGCAGGATCGGTTGGGCACGTAACCACCTGTGCCGGGCTCAGCCCGGACCACTCGGCGACGCGGCCCCCACCCCGGGCCCGTTCGCCGTCACGCCCGACAGGGAGGAGAGCGCCGTCATGCCCGACCGAGCCCCGCAACCGGTGGAACGCCGTCTGCCCACCGAGGAATCCCGGCAACTGCTCACGCTGGTACGCGACATCGTCGCGAACGAGATCGTGCCCCGGGCGGCCGACGAGGAGGAGGCGGGCCACTTCCCGCGCGAACTCTTCACCCTCCTCTCCGCATCGGGCCTGCTGGGCCTGGCGTACGACTCCGGCTACGGCGGCGGGGACCAGCCGTACGAGGTCTACCTCCAGGTCCTGGAGGAACTGGCCGCCGCCCGGCTGACCGTGGGACTAGGCGTCAGCGTGCACTCCCTCGCCTGCCACGCGCTCGCCAACTACGGCACCGAGGAGCAGAAGAAGGCGCACTTGCCCGCGATGCTCTCCGGTGGGCTCCTGGGCGCCTACTGCCTCTCCGAGCCCGCGTCCGGCTCCGACGCGGCCTCGCTGCACACCAGGGCGGTACGGGACGGCGACGACTGGGTGCTCACCGGCACCAAGGCGTGGATCACCCACGGCGGCATCGCCGACTTCTGCACGGTGCTGGCCCGTACCGGCGCCGAAGGCCCCCGGGGCATCACCGCCTTCCTGGTCCCCGCCGACGCCGAAGGGCTCAACGCGGCGGCCCCCGAGCGGAAGATGGGCATGAAGGGATCGCCCACCGCACAGCTCAACTTCGACGGCGTACGGGTGCCGGACGGCCGCCGGATCGGCGAGGAGGGCCAGGGCTTCGCCATCGCGCTCTCCGCGCTCGACTCCGGCCGCCTGGGCATCGCTGCCTGCGCGATCGGCGTCGCCCAGGCCGCGCTGGACGAAGCCGTCGGATACGCCACGGACCGGCGGCAGTTCGGGCGTCCGATCGCGGACTTCCAGGGGCTGCGCTTCCTGCTCGCGGACATGGCGACCCAGATCGAGGCCGGCCGTGCGCTGTACCTGGAGGCCGCCCGGCTCCGCGACGCCGGGCAGCCCTTCTCCCGCCAGGCCGCCATGGCGAAGCTGTTCTGCACGGACGCGGCCATGCGCGTCACCATCGACGCCGTGCAGGTGCTGGGTGGGTACGGCTACACCCGGGACTTCCCCGTCGAACGCCTGATGCGGGAGGCCAAGGTACTCCAGATCGTGGAAGGCACCAACCAGATCCAGCGGATGGTCATCGCCCGCCACCTCGCCGGCCCCGAATCGCACTGATCCGCTGCGGCAGCGTCGACCACACCGGCGCCGAAACGATCCGGGTCCACTCCTGGTCGTGACGGCCCGGCAGGGTGCGCCCCGAGCCCTCCCAGTCGCGGAGCAGCGCGACGTAGATGGGGGATTCGGAAGGCGGTATTGCGGGCCGGGGCTGCGCGGCGGGCGGTAAGTCCCCGCCTTCCGTGCCCGCGTGGAAGGCCGTGCCCGCGTGGAAGGCACCTCCCTCAGTCCCCGGGTGCGGAGTACCCGCACCGGGGGCTGCCGTGGCCGCGCCGGGTTCCGGTTTTCGACGGAGCGGTGCCGTGGGCCGGGGAACCGATTCTTCGGAGGGCGGGGCGACGAGACGGCGACGACCGGAGCCCGCCGTGGTGTCCGGGATGGTCATACCGGACCAACGCCGGGGGCGCCGTCGGGTCACTGTACGAGCGATGCGGGCGGGTGTTCGAGGCGGGTCGCCCGCCGGGACCCGCACCACGTCGGCGACGCCGTCGCGGTGCGCGGGGCACGGTTCTCCGACTCAGGCGGCGCGACGCATCTGCGGCATGCGCATCGGGCGCGAACCGGGACCCCCGGCGTGCGAGAACGGCTGCATCCGCCAGTCGAGTCCCTGGGGGAGCGTCAACAGGAGCGCGGTCTCCTGCTCCTGCACCTCCAGGGTCTCGTCGGCGGGCTCCGCCTCGGCGGCGCTCCGGCCCGTACCGGCGCAGACGGTCAGCACGAACGGGTTCCAGGGGGTGGGGCAGAGCGCGTGCTCCGGGAAAACGTCCTCGTCGGCGAGGAGCGCGATCGGCTGCTCGCAGTCCGGGCAGAAGACCCGGTACATCTCAAAGGTGTCGTACGCGTCGGACAGGCTGTCCTCGTCCGTATCGACGGGCTCCGGTTCGCTGTGACCGGTGAGCTTCAGGCTCTGCATGGGAAGTCCCCCCTCAGTGGGCCGGTGAGGCGCGGTGGCCCCGACCACACCAAGCACTTCCCGCCGTGACTCCGCTGTAACCGCCACCCGGGTCGACAACAGGCGGTAAACATGTGGCCTTGGTCACATGCCGCCCGCAGGTGCCCTTTCCGGCCTCTCCGGGCCGCTCCGCGAGGGGTTCGAAGAGGGGCCGCGAAATCCTTCCGGGCCGGCGAAACACGGCACGCACACACGCCACTTCGCCTGAATCGTCCAGCTGTGTCCGGCGCGGGAGCGGCTCGTCCGCCCCGTCGCCCCCGTCCCGTCCGCCGTGTGCCGGGCCCGCCGGGCGCGCAGTGGGACTTTGCGGACCGGACCAGGGGCAATAGGTTGACCGCATGGAGGAGCTGGACCGTCAGATCGTGGAGTTGCTCGTCAAGGACGGGCGGATGAGCTACACCGACCTGGGCAAGGCCACGGGCCTGTCCACATCGGCCGTTCATCAGCGTGTCCGCAGGCTGGAGCAGCGCGGGGTGATCCGGGGCTACGCCGCGGTCGTCGACCCGGAAGCCGTCGGCCTGCCCCTCACCGCGTTCATCTCGGTGAAACCGTTCGACCCCAGCGCTCCCGACGACATCGCCGAGCGGCTCGCCGGCGTGCCCGAGCTGGAGGCCTGCCACAGCGTCGCCGGGGACGAGAACTACATCCTCAAGGTGCGGGTGGCCACCCCGCTGGAGCTGGAACACCTGCTCACCCGCATCCGCTCGCTGGCCGGCGTCTCCACCCGGACCACCGTGGTCCTGTCCACCCCGTACGAGGCACGCCCCCCGCGTATCTGACCAGGTCGCCCGGGGACGCGCGCCGGGGTGCGCCGCGCGCTTTCGGGAGGGGCGCGGACCACCGTCGCCGGGGCACGCGGGAGACTGGTCCCATGACCGAGAGCACCGCCCCCCAGAGCGACCCCGAACACCGCACCGTGCTGCTGCGCGGTGGAGACGTCCACAGCCCCGCCGACCCGTTCGCCACCGCGATGGTCGTCGAACGCGGGCACGTCGCCTGGGTGGGCTCCGAAGGGGCCGCCGACGCTTTCGCGGGCGGAGCCGACGAGATCGTCGATCTGGAAGGCGCCCTGGTCACCCCCGCCTTCACCGACGCCCACGTGCACACCACCTCCACCGGCCTCGCGCTGACCGGGCTCGACCTGTCGGGCGCCCGGAGCCTGGCCGAGGCGCTGGACCTCGTCCGCGCCTTCGCCGACGGCCGGCCCGCCGACGCCGTCCTGCTCGGCCACGGCTGGGACGCCGCGCGCTGGCCCGGGCACCGGCCCCCGTCGCGCCGCGAGCTGGACGAGGCGGCCGGCGGCAGGGCCCTCTACCTGACCCGCGTCGACGTGCACTCCGCGGTCGTCACCACGGCCCTCCTCGACCGTGTCCCCGGGGTCACCGCGATGGACGGGTACCGCCCCGACGCCCCGCTGACCGGCGACGCCCACCACGCGGTGCGCGCCGCCGCGCACGCCACCGTCACCGTGCGGCAGCGCGCCGACGCCCAGCGCGCCGCCCTGCGGCACGCCGCCTCGCTCGGCATCGGTACGGTCCACGAGTGCGGCGGCCCCGAGATCTCCGACGAGGACGACTTCACCTCGCTGCTGGCGCTGGCCGGCGCCGAACCCGGCCCCCGGGTCGTCGGACTCTGGGCCGAGCACGTCGAGGACGAGAAGGGCGCCGCGCGCATCCGTGAACTCGGCGCGCTCGGCGCGGCGGGAGACCTCTTCGCGGACGGTTCGCTGGGTTCGCACACCGCCTGCCTGCACGAGCCCTACGCCGACGCCCCGCACACCGGCTCCGCCCACCTGGACGCCGCGCGGATCGCCACCCACGTCGCGGCCTGCACCGAGGCGGGCCTCCAAGCGGGCTTCCACGCCATCGGCGACGCCGCGATCACTGCCGTCGTGGACGGCATCCGGGCCGCCGCCGAACGGGTCGGCCTGGCCCGCGTCCGGGCCGCGCGCCACCGCGTCGAGCACGCGGAGATGCTCACCCCCGAGACGATCGCCGCCTTCGCGGAACTCGGCCTGACCGCCTCCGTGCAGCCCGCCTTCGACGCGGCCTGGGGCGGCGAGGACGGCATGTACGCCCGGCGCCTGGGCGCGGAGCGGGCCGCCACGCTCAACCCCTACGCGGCGCTGCTGCGCGCGGGCGTGCCCCTCGCCTTCGGCTCGGACAGCCCGGTCACCCCGCTCGACCCGTGGGGCACCGTGCGGGCCGCCGCCTTCCACCGCAACCCGGAGCACCGGATCTCGGTACGCGCCGGATTCACCGCCCACACCCGGGGCGGCTGGCGGGCGGCGGGCCGCGACGACGCCGGAATCCTGGTGCCCGGAGCGCCGGCCGACTACGCGATCTGGCGTACCTCCGAACTGGTCGTCCAGGCGCCCGACGACCGGGTCGCCCGATGGTCCACCGACCCCCGCTCCGGCACCCCTGGCCTGCCCGATCTCTCTCCGGGGGTCGATCTCCCGGTCTGCCTGAGCACCGTCGTGGGCGGACGGAGTGTCTACGTACGCCCGAACGAGTGACGAGCCGGTTTTTCCGTACCGCCGATCGATGGGGGAGTGGTCGCACGCGACCTGCGGATCTTCGGCGCTGACCAGGCGATATGAGGCAACTTCGCAGGTCGGACCGTTGTTGACAGAAAGCGGTCATCGGCCGGTAGGTTCGGCCGGGTCCACCACAGGACGTCCACCGGTCGAACCTCCATGCAGTCGTCGAACGCCGCTGGGTCACGGGGTGGTGAGCCGTACCGGCCCACCGTCACTGACAGCCAGGTTCAGCGCCCGCGCCTCGGGGGCGAGGGAAGGTTTCACCGGTCGACGGGTGCGACCCGGGTGGGGCCCGGACGTTCAGTAGACAACGGCTTTCGGTCGACCCGCAGCCAGCGGGCGCCAGGTCGGCCCGAAGGGCGCCGGGCCCCGATCCGCAGACCTGCGGGGCGCGGGCGGGAGCCCCGGCGCGGGCATCCTCGGACCGTGCGGCGGTCACGTGCCGTCCCTCGCCGATGATCTGTCCCCACTTCCGTGGTTCTGTCCGGCAGCCCGTGCCGCTTCGGGCGGCCGGGGCGCCCGGAGGGTGCCGCGCGGTCGATATGGTGTGCACCTGCGCACGGATCTTTAAGGGGCAGTTAGTGAACGACGGCGGTCAGCGGCGGTACGACCCGCTCGGCAGAGTCCTGGTGATCATCCCGACCTACAACGAGGCCGAGAACATCAAGCCGATCGTCGACCGGGTGCGTTCCGCCGTCCCGGAGGCCGACATCCTGGTCGCCGACGACAACAGCCCCGACGGAACCGGCAAGATCGTCGACGAGATCGCGGCCGAGGACACCCAGGTGCACGTGCTGCACCGCAAGGGCAAGGAAGGGCTGGGCGCCGCCTATCTGGCCGGTTTCGGCTGGGGCGCGGAGCACGGCTACGGCGTTCTCGTCGAGATGGACGCGGACGGCTCGCACCAGCCCGAGGAACTGCCCCGCCTGCTCACCGCCCTCAAGGGCGCCGACCTGGTCCTCGGCTCGCGCTGGGTGCCCGGCGGCCGGGTGGTGAACTGGCCCAAGAGCCGGGAGGTGATCTCCCGGGGCGGCAGCCTCTACTCGCGGCTCGCGCTCGGCCTGGACGTCCGCGACGTGACCGGCGGCTACCGGGCGTTCCGTACCGACACGCTCATGGGGCTCGGCCTGGACGAGGTCGCCTCCCAGGGGTACTGCTTCCAGGTCGATCTGGCCCGCCGCGCGGTGGAGGCCGGATTCCACGTGGTGGAGGTGCCGATCACCTTCGTGGACCGGGAGGTCGGCGACTCCAAGATGAGCCGCGACATCCTCGTCGAGGCACTCTTCCGGGTCACCGGATGGGGCATCACCGCCCGGACGAACAAGGTCGCCGACAAGGTGCTGGGCCGCAAGCCCGCCCGCCCGGACGACACAGCGGCCCCGGCCTCCCCGGGCCGGGCGGATTCGGCGATCGACGCCGCCGACGGCGCCCCGGCCTCCCCGGGCCGGGCCGAGCCGGAAGCCGAGGCCGACACCGCCCCGGACGCCGGGGCCGGCCGCGCACCCGTCCCCTCCGCCGACACCCCGCCGGACGCCGATCCGTCCTGACGCACGTCCGGCCCGGGACCGGGACGCCCCCGGGCCGAGCACCCCGCCCGTGCCGCTCGTACCGTCGTACAGGCACACTGGGGGCATGACGACCGGCACACCGCCCCCGAACCGTCCCCGGCGCTCGCGCGTCCGCAGATTCCTGCCGCTGGGCATCGTCGCCTGGCTGGTGCTGGAGATCTGGCTGCTGATCCTGGTGGCCGACGCGGCCGGCGGCTTCACCGTCCTGCTGCTTCTGGTGGCGGGCTTCGTGTGCGGTGCGGCGGTGGTCAAGAAGGCCGGACGCCGCGCCTTCTCCAACCTGACCGAGACCCTCCGGCAGGCCCCCGGGCAGCCCGGTGCGGAAGAGGGGCGGCCGGAACCGCAGCCGGCGGCCCGGGGGAACGGCTTCCTCATGCTCGGCGGAATCCTGCTCATGATTCCCGGCATGCTCTCCGACCTGGCCGGCCTGCTGCTCCTGGTGCCGCCCGTCCGTAAGGCGCTCAGCGGACTCACCGAGCGGGCACTGGAGCGCCGGATGCGCGCCGCCTCACCGGGGAGCCTCTCCGGGGCCTTCCATCAGGCCCGTATGCACCGTCCGGACGGGAAGGTGGTCCAGGGCGAGGTCATCCGTGAGGACGGCACGCAGCCGCCCCGGCGCGGCGACGACGGGCCGCAGGGCCCCCGGCCGCCGCTGACCCGCTGACCCGCTGACCCGCCGAGAAGCCCGCCCCTGGGACGAGACGGCCCGGAGCCGATGGGGGAACCGAGCGGCATGACCGCCGCGCAGCCCACGTCCTCCAGCTTCCGTGCGAGGACCGGGTCGCC
>NZ_JBSFVR010000359.1:0-7664 GCF_053592415.1 Streptomyces sp. NPDC002690
CCCCTCGCCCACGTCGTCGGCCCACGGGTGGGGGCGCATGTCGCCCGCGTCCACCGCGAGCACGGGGTGGACCTGAGGACCGGCGCCGGGGTCACCGGAGTCAGGACGGTCGCGGGCCGGGCCGCCGGGGTGCACCTGTCCGACGG
This sequence comes from Streptomyces sp. NPDC002690, assembly GCF_053592415.1. Taxonomy (NCBI): domain Bacteria; kingdom Bacillati; phylum Actinomycetota; class Actinomycetes; order Kitasatosporales; family Streptomycetaceae; genus Streptomyces; species Streptomyces sp. NPDC002690. The sequence continues at coordinate 147 of NZ_JBSFVR010000359.1, forward strand.
GAGCCTGATCGAGGCCGACGACGTGCTGGTCGCCATCGGCTCCCGGCCCAACACCGAGTGGCTCGGCGGCAGTGGCCTGGACCTGTCCGACGGGGTGGGATGCGACGAGTACTGCGCCGCCGCCCCCGGCATCTACGCCGCCGGGGACGCCGCCCGCTGGCACAACCCGCTGTTCGGCACCGGCATGCGCGTCGAGCACCGTACGAACGCCGCCGAGCAGGGCATGGCCGCGGCCCGCAACCTCCTCGCTCCCGGACATGGCAGACCGTACGCGCCCGTCCCCTACTTCTGGTCCGACCAGTACGGGCAGAGGTACCAGGCATACGGGCACCTCCGCGACCACGACGAGGCCCGTGTCGTCGACGGTGACATGGCGGACGGCGGCTTCGTCGTCGCCTACCGCACCGGACGGCTCCTGACCGGGGTGCTGGCGGTGGACACGCCCCCGAAGGTCCTGCGCCCCTGGCGGGCGGCGATCGCGGCCCGCACTCCCTGGCGGGAGGCGGCCTACTCCCACCAGCCACTTTGACAAAACATACGGAGGATTGCATAGTTATACCAACGGTGGAAGCGCAGCGGAATGGCTCCGGCCGACTCCGCGAGGACCACCGCCCGGCGTGACCCGCCCGACGGCGCGCGCCACACCCGCACCACGCGTACGAAGCCGGCCTCCCCGATCCCTCCGCGGCGGGGAGGCGGTCGCACATCCACCCCCTTGTTCTTCGAGGAGCACGCAGTGAGCAACGCCAACGGCAACAGCGACGTACGCCTCTGGGGCGGACGTTTCGCCGACGGACCGGCCGAGGCGCTGGCCAAGCTGTCCGCTTCCGTCCACTTCGACTGGCGGCTCGCGCCGTACGACATCGCCGGCTCCCGCGCCCACGCGCGTGTCCTGAACAAGGCGGGGCTGCTCACCGACGAAGAACTCACCCGCATGACCGCCGGACTCGACCAGCTCGAAGCCGATGTCGCGGACGGCTCGTTCACCGGCACCATCGCCGACGAGGACGTCCACACCGCGCTGGAGCGTGGCCTGCTGGAGCGCCTCGGCAAGGACCTCGGTGGCAAGCTCCGCGCCGGCCGGTCCCGCAACGACCAGGTCGCCACGCTCTTCCGGATGTACCTGCGCGACCACGCCCGGATCATCGGCGGGCTGATCGCAGAGCTCCAGGACGCACTGGTCGGCCTCGCGGAGACCCACCCGGACGTCGCGATGCCCGGCCGCACCCACCTCCAGCACGCCCAGCCAGTGCTCTTCGCCCACCACGTCCTCGCCCACGTGCAGGCCCTCTCCCGGGACGCCGAACGGCTGCGGCAGTGGGACGAGCGCACCGCCGTCTCGCCGTACGGCTCCGGCGCGCTGGCCGGGTCCTCCCTCGGGCTCGACCCGGAGGCGGTCGCCGCCGATCTCGGCTTCGAGCGCGGTTCCGTCGCCAACTCCATCGACGGCACCGCCTCGCGCGACTTCGTCGCCGAGTTCGCGTTCATCACCGCGATGACCGGGATCAACCTCTCCCGGATCGCCGAGGAGATCATCATCTGGAACACGAAGGAGTTCTCCTTCGTCACCCTGCACGACGCGTTCTCCACCGGCTCCTCGATCATGCCGCAGAAGAAGAACCCGGACATCGCCGAGCTGGCGCGCGGCAAGTCGGGGCGGCTCATCGGCAACCTGACCGGCCTGATGGCGACTCTCAAGGCGCTCCCGCTCGCGTACAACCGCGACCTCCAGGAGGACAAGGAGCCCGTCTTCGACTCCTGCGACCAGCTGGAGGTCCTGCTCCCCGCCTTCACCGGCATGATGGCCACGCTCACCGTCAACCGGGAGCGCATGGAGGAGCTGGCCCCGGCCGGCTTCTCGCTCGCCACCGACATCGCCGAGTGGCTGGTCAAGCAGGGCGTGCCGTTCCGGGTCGCGCACGAGGTCGCGGGCGAATGCGTCAAGGTGTGCGAGCAGCAGGGCATCGAGCTCGACGAGCTGACCGACGAACAGTTCGAAAAGATCTCCGAGCACCTCACCCCCGAGGTCCGTACCGTCCTCAATGTGCCCGGGGCGCTCGCCTCGCGCGACGGACGCGGCGGTACGGCCCCGTCCGCCGTCGCGATCCAGCTCGCCGAGGTCAAGCAGGACCTCGCGGTCCAGCACGCCTGGGCGACCGCCCGGAAGTAGCGACCGTGTCCGGACCGGGCCCGCACGCCCGGTCCGGACACGCGGTCGGCAGGTCAGAGGTGTACGAGCGGCGACGCGGGCTACGTTGACGGGGAAGGGTGAAGAACCGACCCCGGACCACGAGGAGCCCGCGATGCCATTCGACCGCCTGACCGCGGCCACCGCCTCGACCGCCCACATCGGGCTCGGCCTCGCCGCCGTCGGCAGGCCCGGCTACATCAATCTCCACCGCGACCTCGACCTGCCCGAGGACCGTACCCCCGACGCCCTGCGCGACCGCACCCACGAACTCCTGGACGCGGCCTACGCCCAGGGCGTCCGCTACATCGACGTGGCCCGCTCCTACGGCCGCTCCGAGGCGTTCCTCGCCGAGTGGCTGACCGCCCGTCCCGCACTCGACGACGTCGTGGTCGGCAGCAAATGGGGCTACACCTACACCGCCGACTGGTCCGTGGAGGCCGAGGCGCACGAGGTCAAGGACCACTCGGTGGCCACCTTCGACCGCCAGCGCACCGAGACCCGCGCGCTGCTCGGCGACCGGCTCGACCTCTACCAGATCCACTCGGTGACGGCCGACAGCCCGGCCCTCACCGACAAGGAACTCCACGCCCGGCTCGCCGACCTGGCCGCCGAGGGCGTCACGATCGGCCTCTCCACCAGCGGCCCCGGCCAGAAGGACGCCATCCTGGCGGCCCTCGCCGTCACGGTCGACGGTGAACCCCTCTTCCGTACCGTCCAGGCCACCTTCAACGCGCTGGAGACCTCCGCGGGCCCCGCGCTCGCCGAGGCCCACGGAGCCGGGCTCACAGTGATCGTCAAGGAGGGCATGGCGAACGGACGGCTCGCCGGTACGGAGGCGCCGGCGCTGATCCGCGAGATCGCCCGGGACCGGGAACTCGGCAGCGACGCGGTGGCCCTCGCCCATGTGCTCCGCCGGCCTTGGGCCGGGGTCGTCCTCTCCGGCGCCGCCACGGCTCTCCAGCTCTCCGGGAACCTGCACGCCGTCACCGTCGACCTCGACGAGGAGGAACAGGCCCGGTTCGACACCCTCGTGGAGGACCCGGAGGCGTACTGGCGGTACCGGGCCGCCCTGCCCTGGAGCTGACGGCCCCCGCCCCCGTCGAACCCCGTCCGGCCCGACGGTCCCTGACCGGCCTGGCGCGCCCCGACGGCCCGGCGCGCCTCAGGCCGCCCAGGCGGCCAGCGCGTCGAAGTCCGGGCGCTCCAGGCCGACGGCCGGATCGATCTGCCGCAGCAGCGCCGGGCCGGGGTGATGGGCCGCCACCCACGCCCGGTCCTGCTCGCGGATCTCGTCGTCGATCCAGGCGAACGCCCGCCCGGCCGCGTACGCCACCACGTGCCGGGTCTTCCAGAAGGTCCCGTCGCCCGCGCTCCCGCCCACCACGGGCCAGTCGACGAACGGCAGCGGCGGCAGCCCCAGATGCGGGCCGACCCACTCGTTGGCCTCGTCCTTCCAGGTGGTGGCCCAGACCAGTTCGTAGCGGCCGGCCAGCGCCAGCAGCTCCGCGCCGTGCGTCGGATTGAGCAGTACCGGCAGGGCCTGGCCCGTCTCCCACCCCGTCGGGCGCATCCGGTGGCGGCGGTACCCCTGAGGGTCCCGCCGCCGGGACAGCGCCATGTACGGGTTCAGCGGACCGTCGATGTCGATCAGCAGCAGCGGTTTGGTGCCCATGTCCCCATGCTGCCGCCCGGTGGGCCGGAGCGGCAACGAAATCAGGGCCGCGGGGTCCCGGCAGGGCCATCCGCCCGATCGCCGGGTTGCCGCCCGGTGGCGGGGGCCGGAGCGTGGAGCGGTGAGCACAGCCGACCGGGGGACCGGCATCGAAGAGACCCGCCGTCCGGGCCGCTGGATCGCGCTGACGGTCCTCGTCCTCGCGGTCCTGCTGGTCGCGGTGGACGCCACCGTTCTCGGCCTCGCGACCCCGTACCTCACCGAGGACCTCCAACCGACCGGCACCCAGCTGCTGTGGATCGGCGACGTCTACTCCTTCGTGATCGCCGGGTTCCTCGTCTCCATGGGCAGCCTCGGCGACCGGGTCGGCCGCAAAAAGCTCCTGCTGACGGGCGCCACCGCGTTCGGGGCGATCTCCGTCCTGAACGCGTACGCCGGCAGTGCCGAGATGATGATCGCGGCCCGCGCGCTGCTCGGCGTCGCGGGGGCGACCCTGATGCCGTCCACGCTGGCTCTGATCCGCAACATCTTCCACGACCCCCGCGAGCGCAGTCTCGCCATCGGCATCTGGGGCGCGGCGGCCTCGGCCGGCGCGGCGGTCGGGCCCGTGGTCGGCGGGTTCCTCCTCGAACACTTCTGGTGGGGTTCCGTCTTTCTCATCAACCTCCCGGTGATGGCCGTCCTCGTCGTGGTGGGCGCCCGGCTGATCCCCGAATCGAAGGACCCGGCTCCCGGTCCCTGGGACCTGCCCAGCGTCGCCCTCTCGCTCGTCGGCATCATCGGGCTGGTCTACGCGGTCAAGGACGCCGCCGCACACGGATTCGGCCCGGGCGTCACGCTCGCCGCCGTGATCGGCGCCGCCGCACTGGTGTGGTTCGTCCGCAGACAACTGCGCTTGCCTGCCCCCCTGATCGACGTCCACCTCTTCCACCACCGCGGATTCTCGGGGGCCGTCCTCGCCGATCTGCTCACCATCCTCGGCCTGTCCGGGCTCGTCTTCTTCCTCTCCCAGTTCCTCCAGCTGGTCCAGGGCCGCGGACCGCTGGAGGCCGGTCTCGCGGAGTTGCCCGCCGCCGTGGGATCGGTCGTGGCGGGTCTGCTGGCGGGCAGGGCGGCCCGCCGGTTCTCCGTGCGGGCCGTCGTCTCCGGTGGACTCGCCGCCGTCGGCGTGGCACTGGCCGCGGTGACTCTGATCGGCCAGGACACCGCGTATCCGCCGCTGGGCGCGATCCTGCTCGTCCTCGGCGTCGGCGCGGGGTTCTCCTTCACCGTGACCGCGGACGTGATCCTCTCCAGCGTTCCCAAGGAGCAGGCCGGTGCCGCCTCCGGAGTCTCCGAGACGGCGTACGAACTCGGCGCCGCCCTCGGTATCGCCCTGCTCGGCTCCATCGTGACCAGCGTCTACCAGGGCTTTCCCACACCTGCCGGGGTCCCGCCGGACACCACGGCCGCCGCCCACGAGTCGCTCGGTGGCGCCGTGGAGGCGGCCGGGACACTGCCCGCATCCCAGGCCGGTCCGCTGATCGCCGCCGCGCAGGACGCGTTCACCGACGGGCTGCGGGCCGCCGCCGGGACCGGCGCCGTCGTGCTGCTGGCCACGGCGGTCGCCGCCTGGTCCCTGCTGCGCGGGCAGCGGCTGGAGGAGGGCGCCGAACACCCGTGACCCCCGGGCCGGCCGTCAGTCCGCGGGCTTCTCCCACACCGAGACGTGCCGGCCGCTCTCGTTGCCGAACGGGCTCCGGTCCCAGTCCTCGAAGCGCTCCCGCAGCCGCATCCCCGCGAGCTGCGCCATCAGGTCGAGCTCGGCCGGCCACACGTAGCGGAACGGGATCGAGCGGTACTCGCCCCGCCCGTCGGCGAGGTCCACGTAGTTCGAGCTCACCGACTGGGTGGCGACGTCGTAGTCGTCGTACGCCCAGCGCGTCGCACTCGTGTGGAAGGGCACGATCCGCTGCCCGGCGGGCAGCCTGCGCAGTTCGGGGACCATCACCTCGATCACGAAGGTGCCGCCCGGCGCGAGATGGTCGGCGACGTTGCGGAAACAGGCCACCTGGTCCGCCTGGGTCGTCAGGTTCATGATCGTGTTGAAGACCAGGTACGCCAGGGTGAAAGTGCCGTCCACCCGCGTCCCGGTGAAGTCCCCGATCGTCACCCCGATCGCGTCGCCGCCCGGTTTGGCGCGCAGCCGCTCCACCATCGCCCGGGACAGGTCGATGCCGTGCACCGGGACCCCGCGCCGCGCCAGCGGCAGCGCGATCCGGCCGGTTCCGATGCCGAGTTCGAGTGCCCGGCCGCCGCCCGCGAGCTCCGCCAGGAAGTCCGCGGTCGTGCCTACCAGATCGGCCGCGAACATGTCGTCCGAAGGATCGTCGTACGTCGCCGCGATCCGCTCTCCGAAGAAGTCTTCCTTGTCGGTCACGCCCGGGACCGTACCGTTCGCCCGCCCGCCGCGCCCGCGAATTACCGCGTTCCGGCACGCGTCCGGACACGCGAAGGGCCCGCCGGTCCGAGGAGAAACCCTCCCCGGCGGCGGACCCTTCGCGTGTCCGGATGCCCGTACCGGCTACGCGGCCTTGGCCTTCGTCGCGTACATGTCCACGTACTCCTGGCCGGAGAGACGCATGACCTCGGACATCACCGAGTCCGTCACGGCGCGCAGCACGTAGCGGTCGCGGTCCATGCCCTCGTACCGGGAGAACTCCATCGGCTCGCCGAAGCGCACCGTGACCTTGCCCGGACGGGGAATCCCGGCGCCGCCCGGCTGGAGCTTGTCGGTGCCGATCATCGCGAACGGGACCACCGGGGCGCCCGTCATCAGGGTGAGGCGGGCGATGCCCGTACGGCCCCGGTAGAGCCGGCCGTCGGGGGAGCGGGTGCCCTCCGGGTAGATGGCGAAGGCGCCGCCCTCGTCCAGCACCCTACGGCCCGTCATGAGTGCGGCGACCCCGCCCCGTCCGCCGTCGCGGTCCACCGGGATCATGCCGCTGCCGGTGAAGAACCAGGCCATCATGCGGCCCTTGATGCCCTTGCCGGTGACGTACTCGTCCTTGCCGATGTAGTACACCGGCCGGTCGCAGCAGATCGGCATGATCAGCGAGTCGATGAAGGTGAGGTGGTTGCCCGCGAGGATCACCGGACCGTCACCGGGGATGTTCTCGGCGCCCTCGATCTGAGGGCGGAACATCAGGCGCAGGATCGGGCCGAGCACTGCCTTGATGACCGTGAGTCGGGACAACGGTTCCTCCGGTGTCGTGGCCGGGCCGGCCGGGGCGGTGACGCGATGGTCTGTGCAGGTGAGGACGATACTCGCGGCAACCCGCCGACCGCACATCGGGTTCACACGACGGATACGCAGTGTTGACTTGTGTTAGCGGTGTGTTGGCCCGCCCGACCCCCCGCGTACGGCCCCCCTGCCTACGCTCGGGGCCGCGCCGAAGCCGGTGTCGCCGCCGAACATCACACGCGAGGAGCGTCCATGACAGAGCGTACGCGCAAGAGCCCCGGCCGCCGGGCCCTGCTCGGAGCCGCGGTGCTCGGAACGACCACACTCGGCCTCTCCGCCGCCGGTACCGCCGCGGCGGCCGACCGCGGCCCGCAACGCGATGTACACACCAGAGAACACCACTACCACGATCACACAGAACGTCTGGAGAGA
>NZ_JBSFVR010000360.1:0-7635 GCF_053592415.1 Streptomyces sp. NPDC002690
GCCGGCGGCGGGCGGTTCGCCGAGCGGGAGGGTGTCCCGGTCGCGTAGCGGGGGCGGGCCGAGCCCGGAGAGCAGGTCGGCCGAACGGCTGCCGAGGACCGCGTCCGGCTCCAGGCCGCCCGCGAACGCCAGGTATCCGCGGAGACCGCTGAGCGCGGGGCCCGCCTCCAGCACCGCGCCCGCCGGGACCCGCACGGGGGCGCCCCAGGCGGCCGGGCGGCCATCGACCGTGACCCGGCAGACGGCGCCGCCGACGACCGCGACCACGGTCCGGTCGGGGCGGACGGCACAGCCGGTGGCGGTGGTCTCCAGCACGGCGGCGGCGGGGTCGTTGCCCACCAGCCGGTTGGCGAGCCGGTGCGCGGGCGCGTCGAGCGCCCCGGCCCTGGGGACGCCGAGGTGCGCCCAGCCGGTGCGCCCGGCGTCCTGGACGGTGGTCAGCGCCCCGGCCCGTACCACCCGCAACAGCCCGCTCACGCCCGCCCCTCCACGCTCGTGGGGTCGCTCGGGGAGTCCACCGGTACGAACCGCACCCGCGCCCCCGGCACCAGCAGCGCGGCCGGGTCCCGGGCGGGGTCCCAGAGCCGGTCCGGGGCCGGCATCCGGCCGATGAGCTGCCAGCCGCCGGGCGAGGCGCGGGGGTAGACCCCGGTGTAGGGACCGGCCAGCGCGAGCGCCCCGGCCGGGACCCGGGTGCGCGGGGTCGCGCGCCGGGGTACGTGCAGGCGCTCGGGGAGCCCGGTGAGGTAGCCGAAGCCGGGGGCGAACCCGCAGAACGCGACCCGGAACGCCGTACCGGAGTGGGCGGCGGCCACCTCCCCGGGCGGTACGCCCCAGAGCGCGGCGACCTCGGCGAGGTCCGGGCCGTCGTAGACGACCGGGATCTCCACGGCGGGGCCGTCCGCGCGGCGCAGCGGTTCCACGGTCCAGCCGGTGAGCTCGCGCGCGAAACGGTCGAGGCGGTCGACGCGGGTGAGGCGGGCGGGGCCTGCGGCCGGTCCGGACGCGTCGCCGATCCCGTCGAGCAGGACGGTGCGCGCGCCGGGGACGATCTCGCGCACCGGCGGCAGTTCGCCCCGGTCGCGGCGGCGCAGCACCTCGGCGTGGAACGCCTCGGCGGCCTCCCCGGAGGCGAGTTCGACCAGCAGCGCGTCCCGCCCGACCGGCAGCACCCGCGGGGCGCCGTCCCCGGGAGCGACGCCGCTCACGCGAACGCCCGGACGCCGACGCCCGCCTCCTCCAGGGCGGCCCGCACCCGGCGGGCGAGCGCCGCCGCGCCGGGGGTGTCGCCGTGCAGGCAGAGGGAGCGGGCGGCGACGGGGACGGTGCTGCCGTCGGCGGCGACGACCGTCCGGTCCACCGTCATCCGGACCGCGCGGCGCACGACCTCGTCCGGATCCTCCACCACCGCGCCCGGCTCGCCGCGCGGCACCAGGGTGCCTTCGGGGGTGTACGCGCGGTCGGCGAACGCCTCCTCCACGGCGGGCAGTCCGGCCTCGCGGGCGTGGGCGAGCAGCCGGGAGCCGGGCAGCCCGAGGACCGGGAGGTCTCCGCCGGCCAGCAGCACCCCCTGGACCACGGCGTGCGCCTGGGCGTCGTCGTGGACCGCGCGGTTGTAGAGCGCGCCGTGCGGTTTGACGTACGCGACGCGGGAGCCGGCTGCCTCGGCGAAGACCCGCAACGCACCGATCTGGTAGGCGATCTCGGCGGTCAGTTCGGCCGCCGGGACGTCCATGGAGCGGCGCCCGAAGCCCGCCAGGTCCCGGTAGGACACCTGCGCGCCGATCGTCACGCCCCGGGCCGCCGCGCCCTCGCAGACGCGGCGCATCACGACCGGGTCACCCGCGTGGAAGCCGCAGGCCACGTTGGCGCTGGTCACGCAGGAGAGCAACGCCTCGTCGTCGGTGAGCGTCCAACGGCCGAAGCCTTCGCCGAGATCGGCGTTGAGGTCCATGGTCACGGGATCACGCTAGCGTGCCGCCGCCCCGGCACCGAGGGGTCTCGGTGCCGGGGCGGTCGGGCGGTCGGGGTGGGGATGGGTCGGGCTGTCGGACTACAGGCCGTCGGTGAAGAGGAGGTGGTTGGGGGTGTCCGGGCTGACGTTCGTCAGGACGTCCCTGGTGGACACCTCGTCGATCCAGGCGGCGACCTCGGCGGAGTCCGCGTCGGGGTGGGCCTGCTTGTAGAGGACGGCGACGCCGGTGGCGTGGGGAGCCGCCATCGAGGTGCCGCTCATGGTGACCGAGCCGCCGCCGATCCGGGCCGAGAGGATGTCCTGGCCGGGGGCGTAGATCTCGACGCAGTCGCCCCGGTTGGAGAAGGACGCCTGCTCGTCGTCGTCGGTGGAGGCCGCGACGGTCAGAGTCCCGTCGGCGGAGGCGGGCGAGACGTCGCACGCGTTCCTGGAGTCGTTGCCCGCCGCGATGACGGGCAGGATCCCCGCGGTGGCCAGCGCGGTCGTGGCACGGTTGACCGCCTGGGACTTGCCGCCGCCCAGCGAGCCGTTGAGGACCGCGGGCTGCGCGGCGTTCCGGGCGACCCAGTCCAGGCCGGCGATCAGCCCGGAGCTGGAGCCCTGCCCGTTGCAGTTCAGGACGCGGACACTGACCAGGCTCGCCGCGGGGGCGACGCCGTACGTGCTGCCCCCCACGGTGCCCGCGACGTGCGTGCCGTGGCCGTAGCAGTCCGCGCCGAGACGTCCGTCGCCCACGGCGTCGAAGCCGAAGGAGGCACGGGTCCCGCCGGCCCCACCGAACTCGGTGTGCTGGTAGTCGATGCCCGAGTCGAGGATGTAGGCGGTCACCCCGGCACCGTCGCCGCCGGTGGTGAAGTCGCCGTCGAGCGGCAGGTTCCGCTGGTCGATGCGGTCCAGTCCCCAGGTGGAGGCCGGTGCGAGGCGGGCGGAGGCGGCCCTCGCCGTGGAGGCCGCCTTCCGGGCGGGGACCGGCTGGTACGCGGGAACCGATTCGGACGAGGGGACGGAGTTCGTCGCGTCCTCCTCCACCGAGGTCACGCCGGGGGTGTTGCGGAGGGTCGTCAGCTGGGCCGGGGTGAGCGGGACGGCGAAGCCGTTGAGCGCCTTGCTGTACGTGAAGGTCGGTGCCAGGCCCAGCTTCCGCGCGGTCTTGGCCGCGTCCACGAGCGGGTCGAGGGTGACGACGTACCGGCCGGGGATGGGGTCCCCCGCCCGGATCAGCGGTGCGGGTTCCGGGGCGGGCGGCGTGGGCGCGGAAGCCGCGCTGGTGGCGAGGGGGCCCGCGAGGGCCAGGGCGAATGCGGACGCGAGTACGAGCGCGTGTCGAGTGTGCACGGGCCGAGACGATCATGTGAGAAGTCCCCGGCCAACGACCTCTCACGGAGGTTCGCCGCACACCGGAAGCACTTCCGCAGTGCGCTCCCCCGTTCGGACCCCGGACCGAGGCGTCCGGGAACGGCTCTAGAGTTCCCGCATGTCCGACGACACCGTGCACACCCCCGACCTCCGCGTCCGCTGGCGGGAGGCACTCGTGGCCGCCCGGGGCGGCGAGGCGGGCCCCGATCCGCTCCCGTACGCCGAGAACCTGCTGGAGCGGTGGGCCGAGCCGCAGCGGAAGTACCACACCACCGCCCATCTGACGGCGGTCCTGGACGGCATCGACGTCCTCGCGGAGTACGCCGGGGAGCCCGAACTCGTCCGGCTGGCCGCCTGGTTCCACGACGCGGTCTACCGGCCCGACCGCTCCGAGAACGAGGAGCGCAGCGCCGCCCTCGCCGAACGGGCGCTGCCCGAGGCGGGGGTTCCGGACGGGGCGACCGCCGAGGTGGCACGGCTGGTCCGGCTCACCGTGACGCACGACCCGGCGGACGGCGACCGTAACGGCGAGGTGCTGTGCGACGCCGACCTGGCGATCCTGGCGGCGGGCCCCGAGAAGTACGCGCACTACACCGCCCAGGTCCGCGAGGAGTACGGCTTCGTGCCGGACGACCTCTTCCACGAGGGCCGGTCCGGGGTGCTGCGGCAACTGCTGGGGCTGCCGGTGCTCTTCCGTACGCCGTACGGGGCGAGGGAGTGGGAGGTCAGGGCGCGGCAGAACCTGACGACGGAGCTGAGGCTGCTGGAGGCCACACTGCCGTGAGGGCGGCGGACATGAGGGTGCCCTGTACGGGACGTCCGTACAGGGCACCTTCATGAGCCGGTGAGCTTCTGTTTCAGCGGGTCACTCGGCGACTGCCGGGACGGCTTCCGGGGCCGCTTCCGCCTTCTTCCCCTCGCCGCCGGTGAAGCCGCGCAGCGGCACGTGGCGGACGAACAGGGCGATGACGATGCCGAGAGCGGCGGCGCCCGCGGCCCACGCGAAGGCGGTGTCGACGCCGTCGCTGACCGCCTCGGCGAAGGCGCGCTGGACGGCGTCGGGCAGGGACCGAAGTGCCTGGGGGGTCATGCTGGCGACCGAGGAACCGGCGTCCGGGCCGCCCGCCGCCGACGCACCGCCCGAGGTGAAGGAGTCGGTGAGCCTGCCGGTGTAGAGGGTGCCGAGCAGGGAGACGCCGAGCGAACCGCCCATGTTGCGCAGGAAGGTGGCCGCGCCGGTGGCGGCGCCGATGTCGCGCAGCGGGGCGCTGTTCTGGGCGATGAGCATGGTGGTCTGCATCAGGCCGCCCATGCCGAGGCCGAGCACCACCATGAACAGCCCGGTGGTGAAGCGGGAGGTGTCGGGTCCCATGGTGGCGAAGAGGACGAGCCCGCCGGTCATGAAGACGGTGCCCAGGACGGGCAGCAGGCGGTACTTGCCGGTCTTGCTGATGTAGGTACCGCCGGCGAGCGAGAGCACCATCGCGGCCAGCATCATCGGCATGAGCAGCAGGCCGCTGTTGGTGGCGGAGGAGCCCTGGACGTACTGCTGGAACTGCGGCAGCAGGGTGATCCCGCCGAACATGGCGAAGCCGACGATGAAGCTGAGCGCGCCGGCGAGGCTGAAGTTGCGGTCGGCGAAGACCGACAGCGGCATGATCGGTTCCACGGCCCGGCGCTCGACGAGGACGAACGCGACGAAGGCGACGACGGTGACCGCGACGAGGCCGAGGATCATGGCCGAGGCCCAGTCGTACTCGCTGCCGCCCCAGCTGGTGATCAGGACCAGGGTGGTGATCCAGATGCTCAGCAGCGCGGTGCCGGTCCAGTCGATGCGGACCTTGGCGGCCGTCTTGCGGGGGAGCTTGGCGAGGACGAACCAGCACACGAACAGGGCGATGACGCCCAGCGGCAGGTTGACGTAGAAGGCCCAGCGCCAGTTCAGGTTGTCGGTGATGAAGCCACCGGCGAGCGGGCCGCCGATCATGGCGACGGGCATGACCGCCATCATCACGCCCTGGTACTTGCTGCGGTCGCGGGGCGGCACGATCTCGGCCAGCACCGCCATCACGCCGACCATCAGGCCACCGGCGCCGAGGCCCTGGAGGGCGCGGAAGCCGATGAGTTCGCCCATGTTCTGGGAGAGCCCGCAGAGGGCCGAGCCGGCGAGGAAGATCACGATGGAGGTGATGAAGGTGATCCGGCGGCCGAGCAGGTCGCCGAGCTTGCCCCAGATCGGGGTGGCGACCGTGGAGGCGAGGATGTAGCCGGTGGTCACCCAGGCGAGGTGCTTGAGACCGCCGAGGTCGCCGACGATCGTGGGCAGCGCGGGCGCCACGATCATGTTGTCCAGCATCGCGAGCAGCATCGCGATGACCAGACCGCTCATCGTGACCATGATCTCGCGGTGGGTGAAGCGGGGTGGTCCGGTCTCCTCGGCTGCGGCCGGGGCGGGGGAGGTCTGCGTCACGACGCGTGCCTTTCGGTCAGGAAGGAGGGTCGCTCTGCGGACCCGAAACTCTGGCGGCGGGGCCCCGCGCGGGACGACAGCGGTGTCGTCGGCTCGGCGCCGGGGCAAGCTGATCCCGGAATCCACTTACCGGGCGGTCAGTAGATTACTTGCCGTACGGTAAGTTGGCAAAGGGGGGCATGGGGACCACGATCGACGCAGGGCGCTCCCGGGCGGAGGCGCTCAAGCGAAAGGAACGCACAGCCATGACAGCCGCAGGACGACGACGGGGCATCGACACGCGGGCCGAGATCCGCAGGGTGTCCCTGGAGCTCTTCACCGAGCAGGGGTACGACGCGACCTCGCTGCGGGAGATCGCCGAACGGCTGGACATCACGAAGGCCGCCCTCTACTACCACTTCAAGAGCAAGGAGGACATCGTCCTCTCGCTCTTCACCACCTACCTGGAGGCGGTGGACGCCCTGGTGGAGTGGGCGAAGGAGCAGCCGCCCGGCCCGGATCTCGCCTCCCGGATCGTGGACCGGATGGTCGACGTCTTCATCGCCGAGGGCATGCCCGCCATCCGCTTCGCCACCGCCAATCACCGCGTCATCCACGAGCTGCGCCCCGACAAGGGGGGCGCCCTCGAAAAGTTCGCCGAGCTGAGCGAGGTCATGGGCGGCCCCGACGCCACGGTGGAGGAGAAGCTGCGACTGCGCTCCGCCCTGCTCAGCGTGAACCTCGCCCTGCTCGCCTCGCGGGGGCTGGAGGTCTCCGACGAGGAGATCGCCCGCGTGGCCCGCGATATCGCACACCGGCTCGTCCCGCATCCGGGCGCGGCCCCGGTCCCGAGCGCGGAAGAGCCCCCGCGAGCCGGAGAATCCCCCGACGCGGCGGCCTGAGCGCCCTTCGGCGCCCCCGCCGGAAAAACTCGCGTCCGCCTGCGCCGGGCGGGTGAACCCTGTGGTGCCGGTGGGTGGTCCGGGCGGTCTCCGGGAGCCCGTCCCCGTGGTCCGGGCTAGTGAAAGTGGGCCGTACACGCCTACTGAGGGGCTGCCCCGACCATGTTCAAGACCGCGCTGCGGATCGCTTCCGCCGCCACCTTCGTCGTCACCTCGCTGACCTTCGCCACCTCGGCGAACGCCGACACCGACCCGTGGCCGGGGACGCCGGAGCAGATCCGGGACACCGGCCCCTGCGGACCGACCGGCGGCTACCGGTCGTCGGACTGGGAACGGACGACGACGAACCGGGCGCTGCGGGCCGACGTGGACGAGGCCGCGATCCGCGAGGGCTGGTACTGGCGCCACGACGACAACACGCTCTGGCGCGGGGACACCCGGCCCGACCCCCGGGCGATCTTCCGGAGCGGCTTCACCCCGCTGGGGTCCGTACTGACCCCGCTCTCGCAGTGGATCATCGGCGGTGGCGGCCAGAACTCCGCCCACGTGAGCACCAGTTGTGACCGCTGGGTGGCGCAGGGCTTCGCCACCGGAGGCGGCAAGGACGGCTGGGTGTACGCCATCCAGGCGCCGGGCGGGATCGACGTCAACGCCACCGCGCGGATGACCGGCATCCAGTCGCAGTACCTGTGGAACAAGGAGATCGACTTCCCCGGCGGCATCCAGGGCAGGTACATCGAGGGGGCCTGCCAGTACCACTGGGCCGGCAAGAACCCGCAGAACAACGTCGACATCTACGAGAACCTGGGCTGCGTCACCAACCCGGCCTTCCGCCCGGGCGCCCGCGCCGACGCGGACACGGCGGACGCGTGCGAGGCGCGTCATGCCAGGGAGGGGAGTGGGCTGGTGTCCGCCTATCTGCACTGGCATCTGGAGCGCGGTCTGCGCTCGCT
>NZ_JBSFVR010000361.1:0-7579 GCF_053592415.1 Streptomyces sp. NPDC002690
GCCGCGTATCACGTCGTCGATTTCGTGGCCCTCCTTGGTGAAGACCTCTTCGAGGGTCGCGGCGAGCTTGTACTCGTACGGGGTCGGTTCGTGGGAACCAACCGTCTACGAAGCCCACTTGAGGCGCCTCCGCACAGGTGACGACAGTGCGGCCTTCCAGGCCCTCATGGTCCAGATCCGCCACATCACCACCCGTTCGTACGAGACCAGCCTCTACGACCACCAGCAGACCTTCCGGCTCCTGTGGCACCACTTGGACCAGGCCGGCCATCTGACCCGCGCGCGTCGGGACGCCGAACTCCGCCTCGCATCGGGTTGCGCGGGCGCGGAGGAGACCGCGGAACTCGAGCTCTTCCTCACTCTCCACGCACGGATCAGGTCGGTCGGCTCGCCCCGGTGAGGACCGGCCCACCGGCTCCCTCGTCGACGCCGACACCCTGACGACGGCGCACCGCCACCGCCCCGCCGCACTCCGGGCAATAGACTCGAAGTCCACACCGCGCACCGAAAGGGAGCAAAGCCGTGCATGGTGAGTACAAGGTGCCCGGCGGCAAGTTGGTCGTCGTGGATCTGGACGTCGAAGCGGGCGCCCTGCGCAATGTCCGGGTGGCCGGGGACTTCTTCCTGGAGCCCGACGAGGCCATCACGGCCGTCGACGCCGCCCTGGAGGGGGCGCCCGCGGACACCGACGCCGCCGGCCTGGCCGCCCGCGTGGAGGCGGCGCTGCCCGAGGGCACGGTGATGTACGGGATCACCACGGAGGGCATCGCGGTGGCGGTGCGGCGCGCACTGGCCCACGCCACGGACTGGACCGACTACGACTGGCAGTTCATCCACGAGGGCCCGCAGTCCCCCGAACTCCACATGGCGCTGGACGAGGTGCTGACCGAGGAGGTGGCCGCCGGGCGCCGCGCCCCGACGCTCCGCGTCTGGGAGTGGGGTGCCCCCGCGGTCATCATCGGCAGCTTCCAGTCCCTGCGGAACGAGGTCGATCCCGAGGGCGCGGCCCGCCACGGCGTACGGGTGGTACGCCGGATCTCCGGGGGCGGGGCCATGTTCGTGGAGGCGGGGAACACCATCACGTACTCCCTGTCGGTTCCGGCCTCCCTCGTCTCGGGGCTCTCCTTCGCGGACTCGTACGCCTATCTGGACGACTGGGTCCTCGCGGCGCTCGGCGACATGGGCATCAAGGCGTGGTACCAGCCCCTCAACGACATCGCGACCGAGGTCGGGAAGATCGCGGGCGCCGCACAGAAGCGGGTCACCGGCCCGAAGGGCGGCCCCGGAGCGGTCCTGCACCACGTCACCATGAGCTACGACATCGACGCGGACAAGATGCTCGAAGTCCTGCGCATCGGCAAGGAGAAGATGTCCGACAAGGGCACCAAGTCGGCCAAGAAGAGGGTCGATCCGTTGCGGCGTCAGACCGGGCTGCCCCGGGAGGCGGTCATCGAGCGCATGGTCGACTCCTTCCGCAACCGCTACGGGCTCACCGACGGTCACGTCACGGCCGACGAGCTCGCCCGCGCCGAGGAGCTGGCCGCCACCAAGTACAGCGGCGACGAGTGGACCGCTCGCGTGCCGTAACCTTCCGGAGGCTTTCCTGAAGTCCTCCGACGTCCGGGTGCCGCCCGCAGTCCGCCGGACCTGCGGCGGCGCGCCGTCCGCGCTTGCGTGGGCGAGGAACGGCCACCTACCGTGACGCCCATGCAGTCCTACACGATCGGCCAAGCGGCCCGCCTGCTGGGCGTGAGCCCGGACACCGCACGACGGTGGGCAGACGCCGGCCGGGTGGCCACGCACCGCGACAAGAGTGGGCGCCGGCTCATCGACGGCGGGGATCTGGCGGCCCTCTCGGTCGAGGTCGCCGGTAACGCCGGGAGCGGTGGCGAGGAGGACGTCCCGTACACCTCCGTCCGCAACGCCTTCGCGGGCATCGTCACGGCGGTGAAGCTCGGCGACGTCGCAG
Source organism: Streptomyces sp. NPDC002690 (assembly GCF_053592415.1). NCBI lineage: Bacteria > Bacillati > Actinomycetota > Actinomycetes > Kitasatosporales > Streptomycetaceae > Streptomyces > Streptomyces sp. NPDC002690. Next base: position 1,970 of record NZ_JBSFVR010000361.1, read on the forward strand.
CCCAGGTCGAGATCCAGGCCGGACCGCACCGGCTGGTCTCCCTGCTGACACGCGAGGCGGTGGAGGAACTGGGCCTGGAGGTCGGCATGGAGGCCACCGCCCGCGTGAAGTCGACCAACGTGCACATCGACCGCGTCTGAGCGGTTCTCCGCGTCCATGTCCCGGGTGTCCCGGGGGCCGGGTGGCCCTCGGGATTTCGGCGTACCCGTGAACGGACGACCGCGTGGCCGATTCGTAACCGCATATGCCCCACCCGAAGCATCCGCATCACAGCGCTTGCCAGGTAATTTGGGGCTTCCCCCTGGCATCTGCGCCAGTATGATCGGTCCGTGCATCCGCCCGTGCAGGCTGCCGACGTGCCTCTCGCCGTCGGCCGGGCGGTCGCCGTCGGACCAGTGCGGAGGAGTCGTCCGGCTCCTCCCGATGACCAGAGGGAGCAGACCCCGTGATGACCCGTTCCGCGCGCCGGACCCGTAGGACCCTGCAGTGGACGGGTGTGGGAGTCGCCGCGCTGCTGGCGCTGAGCGCCTGTTCCTCCTCCGACGACTCCGCGTCCGACGCCGCCGGCTCCGCCTCGGCTTCCGCGTCCGCCGATGCCACGCCGAAGCTCTCCGGCACGGTGACCGTGTTCGCCGCCGCGTCGCTCAAGGAGAGCTTCACGACGCTGGGCGCCTCGTTCGAGAAGGCCCACCCGGGCACGAAGGTCGCCTTCAACTTCGGCGGCAGCGACAGCCTGGCCGCCGGGATCACCGGAGGCGCCCCCGCCGACGTCTTCGCCGCCGCGAGCGCCAAGACGATGGCGGTCGTCACCGACGCGGACGACGCGGTGGGCACGCCCGCCACGTTCGTGCGCAACCAGTTGGAGATCGCGACGCTGCCCGGTAACCCGGACAAGGTCGCCACCCTCGCGGACCTCACGGACTCCGGCCTCAAGGTCGTGCTCTGCGACAAGACGGTGCCCTGCGGTGCCGCCGCGCAGAAGGCGCTGGACGCCGCCAAGCTCAAGCTCACCCCGGTCAGCTACGAGCAGGACGTCAAGAGCGCCCTCACCAAGGTGGAGCTCAAGGAAGCCGACGCGGCCGTGGTCTACAAGACCGATGTGAAGGCCGCGGGTGACAAGGTGGAGGGTGTGGAGTTCCCCGAGTCCGCCGACGCCATCAACGACTACCCGATCGCCCTGCTGAAGGATGCCCCCAACGCCGAGGCGGCGAAGGCGTTCATCGAGCTGGTGCGGTCCGCCGAGGGCCAGCAGGTGCTGACCGGGGCGGGATTCATCCAGCCGTGAAGCAGCGTGACACGTCCGACGCCGTGACGGGCCCTTCGGTGGGCCGGTCACGGCTTCGCCGTGTCCGAAGCGGTACGGGCCCGGGCGACGGTTTCGAGAAGCGCGGCGGTACGGGCCCGGGCGACGGTTTCGAGAAGCGCGGCGGTACGGGCCGGGGCGACGGTTTCGAGAAGCGCGGCGGTACGGGCCGGGGCGACGGTACGGTCCGGCGCGGGGTTCCGCTGCCGCTACTGCTTCCGGCCCTGGTCGGCCTGGTGTTCCTGCTGCTGCCGATGGTCGCCCTGCTCGTGCGGGCCCCCTGGCGGAACATGCCGGAACTGCTGTCCAGCACGGAGGTCTGGCAGGCGCTCCAGCTGTCCCTGATCTCGGCCACCGCCGCCACCGCGGTGAGCCTGGTCCTGGGCGTGCCGCTCGCGTGGGTGCTGGCGCGCACCGACTTCCCCGGGCGCGGGTTCGTACGGGCCCTGGTGACGCTGCCGTTGGTGCTGCCGCCTGTGGTGGGCGGTGTGGCGCTGCTGTTGGCGCTGGGCCGCAACGGTGTGGTGGGGCAGTGGCTGGACTCCTGGTTCGGCATCACACTGCCGTTCACCACGGCGGGGGTGATCGTGGCGGAGGCGTTCGTGGCCATGCCCTTCCTCGTCATCAGCGTGGAGGGCACGCTGCGGGCCGCCGACCCGCGGTACGAGGAGGCGGCCACCACCTTGGGCGCCTCCCGCTTCACGGCGTTCCGGCGGGTGACCCTGCCGCTGATCGCACCGGGCATCGCGGCGGGTGCCGTACTGGCCTGGGCCCGCGCGCTGGGCGAGTTCGGCGCCACGATCACCTTCGCGGGCAACTTCCCCGGCCGTACGCAGACCATGCCGCTGGCCGTCTACCTCGCGCTGCAGGACGACCCGGAGGCCGCCATCGCGCTGAGCCTGGTGCTGCTGGCTGTGTCGATCGCGGTCCTGGCCGGGCTGCGCGACCGCTGGATGACGGCGTCATGACGGGGACCTCAGCCGCCGCCTCCCCCGCTTCCGCCGGCGCCTCCGCCGCCGAGGGGCTCGACGCCCGGCTCGTGGTGGACCGGGGCGCCTTCCGCCTGGACGTGACACTGGCCGCCAAGCCCGGCGAGGTCGTCGCGCTGCTGGGGCCGAACGGCGCCGGGAAGACCACGGCGCTGCGCGCGCTGGCCGGCCTCGCCCCGCTCTCCGAGGGTCATCTGCGGCTGGACGGGGCCGCGTTGACCGGCCTGCCGCCGGAGTCGCGACCGGTCGGGGTCGTCTTCCAGGACTATCTACTCTTCCCGCACCTCTCGGCCCTGGACAACGTGGCCTTCGGGCCGCGCTGCCGGGGCGTCGCCAAGTCCGAGGCGCGGGCCCAGGCCGCCGCGTGGCTGGAGCGCATGGGACTCACCGACCGGGCCGGGGCGAAGCCGCGCCGGCTCTCCGGCGGTCAGGCCCAACGCGTGGCGCTCGCACGCGCGTTGGCCACCCACCCCCGGCTCCTGCTGCTCGACGAGCCGCTGGCCGCACTCGACGCCCGTACCCGCCTCGACGTCCGCTCCCAGCTCCGGCGCCACCTCGCCGAGTTCGAGGCGGTCGCCGTGCTGGTCACGCACGATCCGCTGGACGCGATGGTCCTCGCCGACCGGCTGGTCGTGATCGAGCACGGCCGGGTCGTCCAGGAGGGTGCGCCGTCGGACATCGCCCGCCGTCCGCGTACCGACTACATCGCCCAGCTCGTCGGCCTCAACCTCTACCGGGGGCAGGCCGGGGGCCACACGGTCCGGCTCGACGCCGGGCCCGCGATCACCACCACCGAGGACCTCGCCGGACCGGTGTTCGTCGCCTTCCCCCCGAACGCGGTCACCCTGCACCGCGACCGTCCCACCGGTTCCAGCGCCCGCAACCTCTGGCGGTGCGAGGTCGAGGGGCTGGAGACGCACGGCGACCAGATCCGCGCGGACCTCGCGGGCGAACTCCCCCTCGCCGCCGACCTCACCACCGTCGCCGCGGCCGAGCTCGACCTGCACCCGGGAGCGACGGTCTGGGCCACGGTCAAGGCCGCGCAGACGCACGCGTACCCGGCCTGAGGCATCACCGGTGGCGGGACGACCGCCGCGACCGCCCTCCGATGACACCACGTGACACCGGCGTGGCACACGCTGGCGCCACCTGGCATCAACCCGGTGCCACATGGCACCATCCCGCACGCCACTCCACCGGGAAACACCCACGGCGCCACACCCGCCACCGGCGACTTCCCCTCATTTCCGCAGTTCAGACCCGTACGACACAAGCCTGACGCCATCCAGGCGCACGCACGCTTGCACATGGCGCCACGATGGTGCCATTATGGCGTCATGGACCTCACCCCGTATGTCGAGACCCTCCGCCGCGAACTCGCGGTGGCCGCCGAAGCCGGCGGCGACGACGCCCGCGAGTTGGCCGAGAGGCTCACCGCTCCCCTGGAGTCGGCGACCCGCCTGACCCTGCTCAACGTGCTCTCCGCCGCCATGGACGAGGTCACCCGCGAGCTCGCTCCCGGCTCGGTCGACGTACGGCTCCGGGGGCTCGACCCCGACTTCGTGGTGACCCGGCCGCCGGCCGACTCCCCGTCGGAACCGGCCGCACCCGTCGAAGCGCTCTCCGCACAGGCGCCCGCAGAGGGCGACGAGGGCGGCACCGCCCGCGTCAACCTGCGCCTGCCGGCCCACCTCAAAGCACGCGCCGAGGAGGCCGCGAGCCGCGAGGGCCTGTCGGTCAACGCGTGGCTCGTACGGGCCGTGTCGGCCGCCGTCGACGGCGGCGGCCGGCCGCGCGCGACGGAGAAGGTCCAGGCGCTCGGACAGAGCTTCACCGGCTGGGTCCGATAGGCCGGCACCCTTCGAAGGCCCCGGCGGATCGACGCAGCACCCCGGCCACGACACGACACCGACCGGACCTCCCGACCGGGACCCCGCCCACGATCCGCCGGACACCGCCCGAGGCGCCCGGCACCACCGCACCACTTCACCCATGACCTCGTCCCACCAGCGGGGACGACCTCAAGACCCAAGAGGACGGGACAGCCATGCCTTCTTTCGACACCCCTGAAGCGATCTCGGTCACCGCCCGCGTGGAGGCCGGCTCCATCCAGTTCACGGCGGGCGACCGCCTCGACACCGTCGTCGCGGTGAGCCCCCGCGACCCGAAGCGGGACATGGACGTGCGGGCGGCCGGCCAGACCGAGGTGACGTACACGAACGGCACACTGACCGTCAGGACGCCGAAGTCCGGCCTGTTCGGCCGCACCGGCATCGTGGACGTGGCGGTCGAACTGCCCTCGGGCTCCCGGATCGACACGACCGGCGCCTGGACCCAGGTGTTCGGCGCGGGGCGCCTCGGCGAGGTCCACGTGAAGACCTCCTCCGGCGACGTCCGCCTGGACACGACCGGACCCCTCCGGCTGACCGCTTCCCACGGCTCGGTCAGCGTGGACCGGATCGAGGGCCAGGCCGAGATCACCACCAGCTCCGGGAGCCTGCGCGTCGGTGTCGTCGACGGCCCGGCCGTCCTGAAGAACTCGCACGGCACCACGACGGTCCGGGCCGCCACCGGCGAGCTGCGAGTGAGCGGCGCCCACGGTGACATCGAGATCCACCGCGCGGATGACTCGGTCACCGCCACCACCGCTTACGGCACCCTGCGCGTGGGCGACGTGGCCCGGGGGACGGTCCAGCTGGAGACGAACTACGGGGCCATCGAGATCGGTGTCCGCGAGGGCTCGGCCGCCTGGCTCGACGCGAGCTCGGGCTCCGGCCAGGTGCGCAACACGCTCACCGCGTCCGAGGCTCCGGCCGACCCCGACAGCGCGGACGCCGTCGTCAAGGTCCGCGCACGCACCCGGCACGGCAACATCGACGTCCGCCGCGCCTCGAACTGACCATGGGGAGGGCCGCCTTCGGCCCTCCCGCCCGCCCGCAGCCTCTTCCTTCGACCGGGGGAACCCCATGCCTTCTCATGTCATGCACACATCCAACCAGAGGGACGGCCGCCCGTCCCCGGCCGCCGTCTCCGCCGTCGGCCTGCGCAAGTCCTACGGCGACAAGACCGTCCTCGACGGCATCGACCTGCGCATCCCGGCCGGTTCCGTGTTCGCGCTGCTCGGTCCGAACGGGGCCGGCAAGACCACCGTCGTCAAGATCCTCTCCACCCTCCTCACCACCGACGCCGGTGAAGCACAGGTGGCGGGCCACGACCTGGCCGCCGCCCCGCAGGCGGTACGGGCCGCGATCGGCGTCACCGGACAGTTCTCCGCCGTCGACGGACTGATCACCGGCGAGGAGAACATGCTCCTCATGG
>NZ_JBSFVR010000362.1:0-7567 GCF_053592415.1 Streptomyces sp. NPDC002690
AGGGCTGCGCTCCCGGCGCCGCCGCCCCGGGCGGCCGGCTGCTCGGCCACCTCGACCTGGTGCACGGGGCACGGCCGTTCGGTGATCTGGTCGTCGACGCCCAGCGGTTCCTGGACTGGTACCGGGTCGGCGGCTTCTACCTCGGCCGCTGCCCCACCGAGCGGGCCGGCCTCCCGGCGGTCCGTCGGCTCACCGCCACCCTGCGCGAACTCGTCGCGCAGAGCGAGGCCGTCCGGGGCGGGCCGGACGGCGACGGCGGACGGATCGTGCTGGGGCTCGGCACCCATCCCTACCCCGGCTACGCCGAGGCCGCCGACCAGCTCGTCACCTTCCGGGGGTCCTGGCCCGACTACCGCTGGTCGCAGGTGGCCCAGTGGACCGCCGAGTACCCGCCCGAACGGTTCGCGCACTTCGTCCACGGCGTCCCCCGTACCCACCTGGACGAGGCCATGCGCATCGCGCGCTGGCAGGGCGCGGGCACGATCTTCTTCACCGACCGGGACGGCCGCAACCGACAAACCGATCCATTCGCGGCACTGCCCGGCTACTGGGACGAAATCGTCTCGCGGATCGGACCGGGTATCTCGGAATGAGCGGGGGCGTGGCAGTGTTACCGGGAGAACAACCGTACGTAAGTGAAGTACGTAGAAACCGACCACCTGCATTGTTGAGGTTCCTGTGTCGCTGCCACCCTTGGTCGAGCCGGCTGCCGAGCTCACCGTCGATGAGGTCCGCAGGTACTCCCGCCACCTGATCATCCCGGACGTCGGGATGGACGGACAGAAGCGGCTGAAGAACGCGAAGGTGCTCTGTGTGGGCGCGGGCGGCCTCGGCTCGCCCGCCCTGATGTACCTCGCCGCCGCCGGTGTCGGCACGCTCGGCATCGTGGAGTTCGACGAGGTCGACGAGTCGAACCTGCAGCGCCAGATCATCCACAGCCAGGCCGACATCGGCCGCTCCAAGGCCCAGTCGGCCAAGGACTCGGTGCTGGGCATCAACCCGTACGTGAACGTGATCCTGCACGAAGAGCGGCTCGAAGCCGAGAACGTGCTCGAGATCTTCGCCCAGTACGACCTGATCGTGGACGGCACGGACAACTTCGCCACCCGCTATCTCGTCAACGACGCGGCCGTACTGCTGAACAAGCCGTACGTCTGGGGCTCCATCTACCGGTTCGACGGACAGGCGTCCGTCTTCTGGTCCGAGCACGGCCCCTGCTACCGCTGCCTCTACCCGGAGCCGCCCCCGCCGGGCATGGTTCCCTCCTGCGCCGAGGGCGGGGTGCTGGGCGTGCTCTGCGCGTCCATCGGCTCCATCCAGGTCAACGAGGCCATCAAGCTGCTCGCCGGTATCGGCGACCCGCTCGTCGGCCGGCTGATGATCTACGACGCGCTGGAGATGCAGTACCGCCAGGTCAAGGTCCGCAAGGACCCCGACTGCGCGGTCTGCGGCGAGAACCCGACCGTCACCGAACTCATCGACTACGAGGCCTTCTGCGGCGTCGTGTCCGAGGAGGCGCAGGAGGCGGCGCTCGGCTCCACGATCACTCCCAAGCAGCTCAAGGAGTGGATCGACGCCGACGAGAAGATCGAGATCATCGACGTCCGCGAGCCGGGGGAGTACGAGATCGTCTCTATCCCGGGCGCCAAGCTGATCCCGAAGAACGAGTTCCTGATGGGCAACGCCCTTCAGGACCTGCCGCAGGACAAGCGGATCGTCCTGCACTGCAAGACCGGTGTCCGCAGCGCCGAGGTCCTCGCGGTCCTCAAGTCGGCGGGCTTCGCCGACGCGGTGCACGTGGGCGGCGGCGTGATCGGCTGGGTCAACCAGATCGAGCCGTCGAAGCCGGTCTACTAGACCGAACGCCGTCAGGTACGGCCCGCACGGCCCGCACGTCGAAAGAGGGGCCGCGCCACGATCACCGTGGCGCGGCCCCTCTTTCGCGTGCTCGTGCCGTGCTCTGCTCAGGACGTGCCGGACCGTGTCAGGACGAGCAGGTCGAGCCGTCCGCCGGGACCTTCCCGTCCAGGAAGTAGGAGTCCGTTCTCGCGGTCACGCAGGTGCCGTTGCCGTAGGAGCCGTGCCCCTCGCCCTTGTTGGTGAGCAGTACGCCGACGCCCTTGCCGAGCTCCGTCGCCATCCGCCGGGCCCCCTCGTACGGGGTCGCCGGGTCGCCGGTCGTCCCGATCACCAGGATCGGCGCCGCGCCCGGGGCGCTCGCCTCCGGGGTGTCGTGCTCCCCGGTCACCGGCCAGTTCGCGCACCAGCCGGCGGTGTCCCAGGCGAGGAACGGGCCGAACACCGGCGAGAGCTTCCGGAACTCCGGCAGCAGCGCCGACGCCTCGTCGCCGGTCGGCCGCTGGGAGCTGTCCGCGCAGGAGATGGCCCGCTGGGACTGAGCCTGGGGGTCGTAGTGCCCGTTCTCGTCCCGGCCGTTGTACGAATCGGCCAGCGCGAGCAAGGTGGTGCCGGTGCCGTCGTTCTCCGCCTCGTCGAGCGCCTGCGTCAGCGCCGGCCAGTTGCTCTCCGAGTAGAGGGGAGTCACGATGCCGGTGATGGCGAGCGATTCGCTGAGCATGCGTCCCGAGTCGGTCGGCAAGGGGTTCTTGTCCAGCTTCGCGAGCAGCCGGGCGATGCGCGCGGTCCCGGTCTCGGGGTCCTCGCCCCGGGACGTGAGGTAGTTCTCCAGCGCCCGCTGGAAGCCCGTCGCCTGGTTCCGGGCGTGCCCGACGGCGTCCGCCGTGGGATCCACGACCGCGTCCAGCACCACCCGGCCGACGTTCTCCGGGAAGAGGTGGGCGTACGTGCCGCCGAGCTCCGTACCGTAGGACATGCCGAAGTAGTACAGCTTCTTGTCGCCGAGTACCTGACGGATCAGGTCCATGTCGCGGGCGGTGTTGGTGGTCGTCAGGAACGGCAGGATCCTGCCGGAGCCCTTCTCGCAGCCGGCGCCCATGTCCGCGCCGTCCTTCAGGAAGGCGGCCCTCTCCGCCGGGTTGTCCGGTGTCATGTCGACGCGTTTCAGGGCCGTTTCGGTGTCCCTGTCGTTCCGGCAGCTCACCCCTTCACTGCTCGCGACCCCGCGCGGGTCGAAACTCACCAGGTCGTAGCGGGAGTTGAGGGTGGAGTACCCGGTCGCCGCCTGGGGTAGGATGCTCACCCCGGAGCCGCCCGGGCCGCCGAAGTTGAAGAGCAGCGAACCGATCCGCTTTCCCCGGTCGGTTGCCTGACGCTTGATCAGGGCGATGCTGATCGTGTCCCCGTCCGGCTTGCGGTAGTCCAGTGGCACCCGCACGGTGGCGCACTTCCAGTGGCTGTCCGGGGCGCTGCCGCCCTCGGGGGCCCCGCACTTCCTCCAGTCGGCCTTCTGCGAGGTGAGCGCGGTCGGCAGCCCGGTGGGCGCGGCGGTGGCGGTCGCGGTCGCGGCCGGACTCCCGGTCGCCTCACCGGCCTTGTCGGCTCCGCCCGGGGCCGCCGATTCGGTGGAGCCGTCGCAGCCCGCCAGCGCGACAGCGGTCAGCAGCGCCGCCCCCGCCAGAGCCGTGGCGCGGCGAGCGCGTGGGTGCATGTGCATGGTGTCGTCGTCCTCCCCGGCGCCGGGGCGGTGCGGCCCCGGCACGACATGTGTGCGGCCACGGTAGTTGAGCCGTGTCCGCCGCCGGGAACCCAGGCGGAGGCCGGCGCCGGTCTCGGGACGGGTGGGCGCGCATGCCCCGGTGTCGCGCAGGGGCGGCCGGTGCCCACGAGCCATCACGCCGGGTAAACGGTCGGGCCTGTTGGCCGTGGACTGGCATGATCACGCGGTGAGCGATGCGAGGCTGCCGGCCGCAGAGGCCGTCGAGGCACATGTCCGAGCGTTCTTCGACGGGCATCTCGTGGAGCCTGTCGCCTGCGACCTCGGGCCGGAACGGCGCGAGGCCGTGCCCGGCCTGAGGGTCCTCGTCGTGGGCCCCGGCCCACGCGGCGACAGCTGGGCCTATGTGACCTCAGGATGCTGCGCCGTGACGGAGGGGGGCCAGGGGCTCGAGTTCGTCATGACCGCCCCCGCCCGCGATCAACGGTTCGTCGACCTCATGGCCATGATCGCCTTCTACCACTGCGGAGGGCATCGGCTCGATCTGGAGCACAGCATGCCGATCGGCGAACCATGGGTGCCGGGCTCGGCCTGCGACCACCTGCTGATCAGCCTGCCCTATCTTCACGGGCCCGGTCTTGAACACTGTCCGCTGCCCGGAGGGCACGCCCGCATCCTGTGGACCCTGCCCGTGACGGCCGCCGAAATCGAGTTCCGCAGACGCGAGGGTCATGAGGCGCTGGAGCGACTCTTCGACGACGCCGGGATCATTCCCACCGATCTCCTCCGGGCATCGGTGGTGTGAGGCGTCGGTCAGGAGACCGTTCACCGCCCGGGCGGCCCGTCCGTTCGGCCCTCCGCCGACGCTTCTTCTCCACCGCTCGGGAGCGGCGCGACGTGGACCGAAACCTGAGTCGTCCTTCCGACGGTGTACCGGGCTTCGGCGAGATCCGCGACCAGGCCCCGGAGGACGTCCAGCGCCATCCGGAAATCGCCCTCCGTCTCCGCGACGGGCCGGGCGTCAGGCCGGACGATGACCACGCGGGGGGTTTTCAGCGCATGAAGTCCGCCCCGGACCGAATCCGAGAGGGCCTCCCACACCTCGCGGAAGGTTCCGAGCGGCGGGTCCAGGGGAAGCGCCTCCCGCACCGCCTCGAAGAACGCCCCCTTGTCGGTACGCCCGCCGGTGGAGAGCGTGAACACGGGAACGCCCCGGCGGGCGGCCTCCTCGACCACCCCGGGAATGTCCGCACCGGAAACCTCGTGGAAGCCCCTGGCCATCGTCATGCACGGAACCGTACGCGTACGGCCGCCACCGGCCCTTGCGCGCCGACGGGCGGGCCGTACGCCTACCGCTACAACTGTCCCTTGCGCGCCGGCCGGGCCGTACGCCTACCGCTACAACTGCCCCTTGCGCGTCAGCTGGGTGAAGCAGATCCAGCCGGGCAGCACCGGCAGCCACAGCGTCATCACCCGGAACAGCAGCACCGCGGGAGCGGCGACCTCACTGGGGAGCCCGACCGCGATGAGGCCGATCGTCAGCGCACCCTCCACCGCGCCCATACCGCCCGGGGTGGGCGCCGCCGACCCCAGGGCGTTGCCCGCGAGGAAGACCACCGCGACGCTTGCGTACGACAGTTGCGGCACGTCCGGCCCGCTGAACGCCCGGATCGAAGCGTCCAGGCAGAGCACGAACAGCACCGTCAGCAGCAGCATGCCGCCGATGCCGGTGGCCAGCTTCTGCGGGCGCTGCACCACGTCCAGCATGCGCGGCACGACCCCCGCGAAGAGCGACCGCACCCGCGTCACCACGAACTTCCGCAGGAACGGGATCGCCGTCACCACCAGCACCAGCACCGCGACCGTGAGCAGCCCGGCGATGACCGTACGGGACGGGGTCAGCGAGTCCGGCGTCTTCTCCGTACCCGTCAGATAGCCGAACAGGGCCAGCAGCAGGATGTGACAGCCCAGCCCGAACAACTGCGAGGCCCCCACGCTCGCCACCGCCAGACCCGGCCGCACCCCCTGGCGCTGGAGGAAGCGGGTGTTCAGCGCCACCCCGCCGACCGCCGCCGGAGCCACGATCTTCACGAACGACCCGGCCACCTGTGCCAGCACCGTGCGCCGGAACGGCACCCGCTCGGGCACGAAGCCCAGCAGGCTCATCGCCGCGGCCACGTAACTCAGCGCCGAGAACCCCAGCGCCGCCGCCACCCAGCCCCACTCGGCCTCCTCCACGACCGTGCCGAAGTCGGCCTGGGTGATCTGCGAGATCACGAAGTACGCGGCGATGGACCCGGCGATGAAGCTCAGCAGGGTGCGCGGCTTGATGCGCTCCAGCCGGACCGGTTCGACCGGGGCCTGCGGGCGGATCAGCAGGACCTCACGGCGGATCTGGGTGAGCAGGTCCTCCTCGCGGGCCTCCTCCCGTGCCTCGTCCAGGGCCCGCTTCTCGGCCTGCTTCTCCGTGCGCTGCGACTTGCGCTCCGTCTTCCGGTCGGCCGGCGAGGCCATCGTCGAGGACGCGGACTCCGCCCGGTCCCGGCGCGCGGCGTCCGAGGCCTCCAGCGCCGCGTCGCGCTCGCGCTGCGCCCGCTCGCGGGCGAGCCTGCGCAGGGTCGCCCGGGTGGAACGCGTCAGCGCGATCGGCTGGAGCAGCGGCAGACACCCGGCCACCGCGTCCGGGCCCAGCACGGCGAGCGCACCGGCCACCGAACGCTCGGCCCCCACCCGCAGACCGAGCGTGGTCAGCAACTGGGCCACGTCCATCCGCAGGATCAGGTCGCCGGCCGCGATCTCGCCGCCGCGCAGATCGGTGACGTACACCTCGCCCGAGGCGTCCACCAGGATCGCGTCGCCCGCGAGCCTGCGGTGCGCGATCCGCCGCGACTGGAGCGACCGCACCTGCTCCCAGGCGCCGCGCACCAGGTCGTCGGTGATCTCCCCGTCTTCCAGGGAGTCCAGCGACCGCCCGCCGATGTGCTCGTACACCAGCATCACGGCGTCCGGGCCCAGCTCGGAGGTGGCGATCAGCTTCGGCGCGTTGGCCCCCGCCGCGATGGCGGCGTACGCGAGCAGCGCCTCCTGCTCCAGGGCCTGGCGCAGCGACTGGATGGAACGCCGCTGGGTGATGCTGCGCAGGGTGAGCCGCCGCCAGGCCCGGTAGAAGAACCCCTGGGCCTGCTGTTCGCGGTCCACGACCGTCACGTCGAGCGGCGGGCCGTCTTCCAGGGTGACCAGGTAGCGGCGCCCCCGGTCGTTCTGGTCCGGGTTCTCGGGCGCCGCCTCGTCGGCGCGCAGCGCGGCGACCGGCCGGAAACCGACGTGCCGCAGTCCGGCCATCAGATGCTGGCCGGTGGGCCGGACGTTCGGGGAACCGACCCCGTACAGCGTTCCGTACGCGACGGTCCAGCCGATCAGCACGGTGAGGACGATCGAGAACGGGGTGGTGTACCCGCCGACCAGCATGGCGAACGCGTCGAGCAACAGCACCACCCAGAGCACGACCCGCCAGCGCGGGCGCCGGGCCATGCCCACCGCCGTCATGTACGCGATGACGGGAGCGAGGTAACCGTGCACCGGGTCGGTCAGCGCGTGACCGGGCTGCTGCTGGGTCAGCGCGTCCTGGATCGAGCCGGGGGCGGACCGGGAGACCCACAGATCGGTGGCGAGCGTCACCCCGTGCGCGAGCACGGCGGCGAGCACCCCGTCCGCGATGCGCAGCCCGTCGCGTTTGATCAGACGTTCGATGGCGAAGGCGACCGGGACGAGCAGCACCGCGATGCTCGACACCAGCCCGGCGACCTTGATCAGGAGGTCGGGCGCCTGCTCGGTGCCCCGGGAGATGTCGTCCTCCAGGCCCGTCGTGGTGCCCTGCGCGAACGCGGCGACGGCCAGCAGCACCGCGATGGCGAGCACGCCGACGAGCAGGCGCAGCAGGTCGGACGGGCGGTGCACCCGGGCCGCGAGCAGCGGTTCGTCGCCCGAGACGCG
>NZ_JBSFVR010000363.1:0-7557 GCF_053592415.1 Streptomyces sp. NPDC002690
GGCCAGCCCGTTCACCAGCGGAATCGATCCGCCACTGGCGATGTACGCGGGTTCCTCGCCCCATCCCTCGCGCAGTGCGGTCCCGCCGTTGTCGGCGCCCTCCGGCGGTGTGCGTTCTCCGCTCACGCGTCGGTCTCCGGTTCGTCGTCGTGCCGGGCGCGGCTGGGCTGCACGCGCTTGGGTTCGCCGGGCATCTTGGGGTACTCCGGCGGATAGGGCAGGTCGCCGTGGCCGTGTTCCCGCTCGTCGCGCGCGGCGAGTTCCAGCAGCAGGTCGAGGCGGAAGGCGTGCTGGTCCATGTCGGCGTGGACGTCGCCCACCTTCGCGTACCGCTGGGGCATGGTCCTGATGTCGAAGTCCCGGGGCTCGGCGTCGTCGATCTCCTCCCAGCGCAGCGGGGCGGAGACGGGGGCGTGCGGGAAGGGGCGTACGGAGTAGGCGGAGGCGATGGTCCGGTCGCGGGCGGTCTGGTTGTAGTCGACGAAGATCCGCTCGCCGCGTTCCTCCTTCCACCAGGCGGTGGTGACCCGGTCCGGCATCCGCCTCTCCAGTTCGCGGCCCACGGCGATGGCGGACCGGCGGACCTCGGTGAAGGTCCACTCGGGGACCAGCGGCACGAAGACGTGGATACCTCGTCCGCCGGAGGTCTTGGGCCAGCCGCGCAGCCCGTGCTCCTCCAGGACGATGCGGAGTTCGTGGGCGGCTTCGACGGCGTCGGCGTAGTCGGTGCCGGGCTGCGGGTCGAGGTCGATACGCAGCTCGTCGGGGTGGTCGGTGTCGGTGTTCCGCACCGGCCAGGGGTGGAAGGTGAGGGTGCCGAGGTTGGCCGCCCAGAGGACCGCCGCGAGTCCGGCGGGGCAGATCTCGTCGGCGTGCCGGCCGCTGGGGAAGGAGATGCGGGTGGTGGGAATCCAGTCGGGCACGTTCTTCGGCGCCCGCTTCTGGTAGAAGAATTCGCCCTCGACCCCGTCCACGAAGCGCTGGAGGGTGGTGGGCCGGTCGCGCAGCGCGCGGGTGATGCCGTCGCCCACCGCGAGGAAGTACTCCGCCACGTCCCTCTTGGTGTAGCCCTTCTCCGGGAAGTACACCTTGTCGGGGTTGGACAGCCGCACCGGCCGTCCGTCCACGTCGAGTTCCACCGCAGCTCCCATGTCGGCCACCGTAGGCGGGGTACGCAAATGCCGCATATCGAATGACGGGCGGTGGGGTTCCGCGCAGAATCGGACCATGGACCTGCCGGTGATGCCTCCCGTGAAGCCGATGCTCGCCAAGTCCGTCAAGGCGATCCCGCCCGGCATGCAGTACGAGGCGAAGTGGGACGGCTTCCGGGCGATCGTGCACCGCGACGGCGACGAGGTGGTGATCGGCAGCCGAACCGGCAAGCCGCTGACCCGCTACTTCCCGGAGCTGGTCCCGGCGGTCCTGGAGTCGCTGCCGCCGCGCTGCGTGATCGACGGGGAGATCGTCCTCGCGCACGGCGGGCGTCTCGACTTCGACCGGCTCAGCGAGCGCATCCACCCGGCCGAGTCCCGGGTACGGACGCTCGCCGAGCGGACCCCCGCGTCGCTGGTCGCCTTCGACGTACTGGCCCTGGACGACCTGTCGTTGCTGGACACTCCGCAGGCCGACCGGCGCACGGTGCTGGAGACGGCGCTCGCCGGCGCGGTGCCACCGGTCCACCTCGCCCCGGCCACCACGGACCGGGAGGTCGCGCAGCGGTGGTTCGACCAGTACGAGGGCGCGGGGCTGGACGGGATCGTCGCCAAACCGCTCGGCCTGCCCTACCGGCCGGACGCCCGCGCCATGTTCAAGATCAAGCACGAGCGGACCGCCGACTGCGTGGTGGCCGGCTACCGCGAGCACAAGAGCGGCCCGATCGTCGGTTCCCTGCTGCTGGGGCTGTACGACGACGGGGGCGCACTGCAGCACGTCGGCGTCTGCGCCTCCTTCCCGATGAAGCGCCGGGCCGAACTGGTCGAGGAGCTGGCGCCGTTGCGGATCAGCGCGACCGAACACCCCTGGGGGGCTTGGGCGAACGCCGAGGCGCACGAGGGCGCCCGGCTGCCCGGGGCGCCGAGCCGCTGGTCGGGGAAGAAGGACATGTCGTGGGTGCCGCTGCGTCCGGAACGGGTCTGCGAGGTGAGTTACGACCACATGGAGGGCGACCGGTTCCGGCACACCACGCAGTTCCGCCGCTGGCGCCCCGACCGCACCCCTTCCGGCTGCACCTACGGGCAGTTGGAGGAAGTGGTGCGGTACGACCTCTCCGAGGTGCTGTCGGGGACGGC
Source organism: Streptomyces sp. NPDC002690 (assembly GCF_053592415.1). Taxonomy (NCBI): domain Bacteria; kingdom Bacillati; phylum Actinomycetota; class Actinomycetes; order Kitasatosporales; family Streptomycetaceae; genus Streptomyces; species Streptomyces sp. NPDC002690. Next base: position 2,289 of record NZ_JBSFVR010000363.1, read on the forward strand.
GTGAGCCTGCGCGCGGGCCTGAACTCGACGTGGATCCCGCGTTCGTCGAGCGACCTCTAAATCCATTCAGGGGCATGGGGGTTGTCGGGCGGAAACAGCTGTCGGATCTTGTCGGCGGCACGGTAGTTCTCCGGCACCCCCTCGACCAGCGCGACCATCGAGGTCGCGTGTTCGGTGCGGAGCGGCAGGATCTGCTGGTAGCCGGGCGACTCGTACCAGTCCTGCGCGGCAGCCGGATCGGGGAACTCCAACAGGACGATGTCGCCGTCCCACTCCCCCTCGTGCGGGACGATCCGTCCGCCGTGGACCAGGAAGCGGCCACCGTACGGGGCCATCGTGGACTCGACGCGGGCGATGTACTCGGCGATGGCCGGGCCGAGTTCGACGCCTCTCAGGTAGCCGATCACGTATCCGCGGGACGCCGTCGTCATGCCGGCACCTTGTCCAGGAATCCGCGGACGTCCTGGATCTTGCCGGACTCGTCCAGTACCAGGACGTCGAACCCGATCACCAGCGGCTCGGCTCCCGGGAATCCGAGGCCCCAGCGGAACCGCACCTGCCGGTGGTGGGCGTCGGCCTCGCCGACCTGGGTGAACACCAGCCCCGGAAACTGCTCCCGGGCCCCGTCCACGATCGCCGCGATCCCCTCGTGGCCGGCGACCTCGGCCAACGGGTCGGTGTACGTCACCTCGGGCGACCAGTAATCGGAGAGCAGCTTCGCCCTCTCCTCCCCGCTCGCGTTCCAGGTGGCCAGGTACTGCTGGACCGTGCCCGTCGTGACTGCCATGTCCTTCTCTCCGTTCGTCCGGTTCAGCCGACCGCCTCCGTCCGGTTCGGCCGATGCCCGGAATCCTGGCCCGGGGCGGGTCGGTCGAGCCATGACCTCGGAGGTCATGGCGCTTCGGACGCCGCCTCCTAAACTCACGAACATGAGGATCGCCACCGAAGAACCGCCGCCCGGCGCGCTGTTGCGGATGTGGCGCGAGCGACGCCGTTTCAGTCAGCAGGAGTTGTCCAACCAGTCGCGCGTCTCCACGCGGCACCTCAGCCGGGTGGAGACCGGCCGCGCACACCCGACACCGGAGATGATCGCGCATCTCTCCGAGAGCCTGGATGTGCCGCTGCGGGACCGCAACCGCATCCTGCTGGCGGCCGGTTACGCACCGCGCTATCGGGATCTCCCCTGGGACGACGTGTCGATCGAGGTGGTGATGGACGGGCTGCGCCAACTGCTTGACGCGCATGCGCCGTACCCCGCACTGCTTTTGGACGACCACTGGGACATCGTCGATGCCAACGCCGCCGCCGGTGCTCTGCTGACCGGATGCGCACCAAAGCTGCTGGAGCCTCCGGTGAACGTGGTCCGGGTCTGCCTGCATCCGGACGGGCTGGCCGACCGGATCGGCAATCGTCAGGAGTGGGGCGGCCATCTGCTCCGGCAGGTGAGACACCGGGCCGAGCGCACCCACGACCGACGCCACCAGGCGCTCGCCGCGGAGATCGCCGGGTATCTCGACGGAACCGGCGCCACCACCCCACCGACCGGGCCAGTGGTCACGCTCGCCATCGACGTGGAGGGGGCCGCGCTCCGGTTCTTCAGCACCTCGGCCACTCTCAGCACGGCGACCGACGCCGCCCTGGAAGGGCTGCACCTGGAGACGTTCCTGCCGGCCGACGAGGAAACCCGACGCCATTTCGGTGCCGGCGACCGACGCACCCTTTCGGCATGAGCGGCGGGGCCGCCGTACGCTGGGCGGCGCGTGCGGGGATGGCTCTCTCGGCAAGGCGAAGTACCCGGCCGCGTGCGTGTGCTCCCCGCGCGTGCGGGGATGGTCCCCAATGGCTCACCGACACCGGCCTGATCGCCATGTGCTCCCCGCGCGCGGGGATGGTCCCATACAGCTCGGCCGTGCTCCCCGCGCGCGGGGACGCCCCCAGCGCCGGGGCGCAGGTACCCCGAGGAAGCGGGCCGCTACTCCGCTCCGCCCGCGGCCGGGTCGGTGCACGGGGCGTCGGTGGCTTCCGGGTCGGTGGCCGGGTCCGTGCAGGTGGGCTCCGGGTCGGTGGTGGCCGGGACCGTGGGTTCCGTCGTCGCCGGGTCCGTCGGGGCGGGCGTGCCGGTGTCGGTCGGGTCCGGGTCGGGGGTGGTGGTCGGGTCCGGAGTCGTACCCGGATCGGGGGTGGTGGTCGGGTCCGGGGTGGTACCCGGGTCCGGCGTCGTGCTCGGGTCCGGAGTCGTACCCGGGTCCGGAGTCGTACCCGGGTCCGGAGTCGTACCCGGGTCCGGAGTCGTGCTCGGGTCGGGGGTGGTGGTCGGGTCCGGGGTCGTGCTCGGGTCCGGGGATCCGGACGGTGTGGGCGAGGTGGACGGGCGGGGGGTGCCGGAGGGCTGGGGGCCGATGATGATGCTGCCGGGGCCGCCGACCGGGGCGGACGGTTCGCTCGGGCCACCCGCGCCGGGGCTGGTGGGCAGGGGGCCTTGGCCGTCCGGCACCGGGTGCACGCCGTTGTCGTAGTACGCCAGCCAGGACAGCACCGTGCGCAGGTAGGTGTCCGAGTGGTTGTAGCTGAGGATCGCCCGGTCGAGGTCGGCGGAGACCGAGAGGTTGCGGGCACCCGCGCAGAGGTAGCGGCCGGCGGCGAGCGCCGCGTCGTAGACGTTGCTGGGGTTGCGGCGGCCGTCGCCGTTGCCGTCCTGGCCCCAGTGGGCCCAGGTGGACGGAATGAACTGCATCGGGCCCACGGCACGGTCGTAGGTGCTGTCGCCGTCGTAGGCGCCGTTGTCGGTGTCCGGGATGTTCGCGAACCCGGCGCCGTTCAGGACGGGGCCGAGGATCGGCGAGAGCGTCGTACCGGCCTTGTCCACCCTGCCTCCGGCGGCGTGCCCGGATTCCACCTTGCCGATGGCCGCGAGGAGTTGCCACGGCAGCCGGCAGGCGCCGTCGGTCCGGCCGACGGCGCTCTCCGCCCTGCGGTACGCGGCGAGCACGGTCGACGGGATGCCCGCCTGGGCCCATGCCTCGACGACCGCGGGGGTCTGCTGGTCCGCGCCGGGTTTCTGCGCGGTCGGCAGGGTCAGCGGGGCCGGTGACTTCAGGGGCGGCAGTTCGGTGTGGTACGAGTCGTCGTTGGGCACCTGCGTCCAGACCACCTCGTCGGTGGCGACGTTCTTCGCCTCGTCCTGGTGCGCGGCACCCGCGAAACCCGGTGCCTGCGAGGCCGTGAGCGCGGCCATCGCGGCGACGGCCGTGGCCGTGCCGGTGATTCCGCGCCGCATGGAACCGTTGAACCTCATCTGTCCGTCTCTCCCCGGGTCACTGGGTGAAGGTGTCGATGGTCGCGATCAGCCAGCGGCCGTCCTTGCGGACCGCGTCCACGGCGAACATGGCCGCCGCGTAGGTCGTCTCCTCCTTGTCCCCGGTACGGGTGTTGCTCTGGTCGGCGAAAATGAGGAGTCTCGCCCGGTCACCGTCGAGCTGCTGGACCGCGCTCTCGGTGACGGTCGTGGTGAGAACGAGCTTCTGCTTCGGCGCCTGTTCCCGTACCTCGGCGAGCATGTCCTGGTGCTGCTGCACCGCCTTGCCGGTCAGGTACGTCTTCGCGGCGCGGTCGGACTTCTCGGTGGAGGCGTAGTCGTAACTGAAGACGGCGCCGACCGCCTCGGTGACCTGTCCCTTGACCTCGCTGGTGCGGGCGATGTCGGTGAGCGCCGTGTTCTGGCGGCTCGGGTCGTCCCGCAGGGTGGCGGCCGAGGTGAACGCCCAGGCGGCGAAGACGCCGAGCAGGACCGTGAGTACGCACAGCAGGGCGGGGAGGCTGATACGGAGACGGGGAATCCGGCGGCGCGGGGCCGGGGCCTGCTCGTCCGTTTCCTCAGCTTCTGCGGCTTCTGCAGCTTCTGAGTTCTCTGCGGCCTTTGACCGCTCCGCGACTTCGGACGTGTCCGAGGTGTTGGCGGGATCGTTGCCCCGCGGATCGCCACCGTCCGCGTCGGCGGGAGCGGAGACGTCCGCCTCGTCGGCGGTCGGGGAGGCATCGTGGGACGCCGTGGTGCGGTCGGCGGCGACGGTGGCCAGCCTGCGCTGCCGGTTGACGAGGTGACGGGTCGTCGACATGTCCGGGGTTCCTCTCGGGGTGGGGCGGGGTGGCGGGAGCGGCGGGTCAGCCGGCGGTGTTGCCGACGGGCGCCTGGCCGAGGGCGCTGAGCTTCCACCCCTGGGAGGTCCGGGTGAGCTGGCCCAGCATCCGGCTCTCCTTCACCGCCGGGTCGCCCTCGGGCGCCTTGACGGTGACGCGCAGGGCCACCATCAGGCTCGCCTTGCCGGCCCTTTCGTCCAGTTCCGTGACGGCGCCGGAGAGCACCTGGGCGGTGCTCGTCGTCTTCGCCGTGTCGATCTGCTTCACGAACGCGTCGCGCCCCTCGACGAGTTGCTGATGGAGATCCCCCGTCGTGGAGTCCTCCCAGCTGTCCAGTCCCTCCTGGAGCCGGGCGTGGTCGAGCGTGTTCATGTTCTGCACGGCCTGCTCGCCGGCCGCGAGGGCGTCGTCGCGGGCCTGTGCGTACGAAGCCGAGTCGTCGTGCGCCGCCGTGTACCAGGACCACCCGCCCCAGCCCGCCGCGACCGCCGCCACGAGTGCCAGCGCACTCGCCGCCATCACCAGCGGATTCGCCCGCGAAGGTGTCGTTCTGCCCGCCTGTGCCATCGCTGCCTCTCCCCTGCCGGCCCCCGTGCGGGCCGGCGCCGTGTCGCTGTGCCTCGTCACCTGGAGGTGATGTCGACGATCTGCCAGACGTCGTCCCGCTGGTGAGCGGTGACGGAAAGCTGGGCGGGGGCCGAGGTGGCGGCCTTGCCCTCGCGCTCGTACACCTGGTCCATGAAGACCAGCAGGTGGGCGCTGTCGCCGGTGAGCCGGACGACACCGACTCGCACGACGTGGGTGGTGAGCGTCAGCTTCTGGTCGGCCGCCTGCTTCTCGACCTGTCCGAAGAGCGCCGCGTACTGCTTGAGTGCCGCTCCCGCCAGCAGGTGCTGGGCGGCGGCCTTCGTCGCGGCGGTGGTGCCCGGCGCGTACGAGAAGACCGTGGTGAGGGCGCTGCTGACGTCGGCGGTGACCCGGTCGGTCCCGGCCGTGTCGGTGAGCGCCCGGTTCGCGGTGGCGGGGGTGTCCCGGATCTGCTGCCCGCGTACGAAGAGAGCGGCCCCGGCGGCGACCAGCAGGACGGCCAGCGCACCGGCCAGGACGCGGCGCCACCGGGCGAAACGCCCGG
>NZ_JBSFVR010000364.1:0-7529 GCF_053592415.1 Streptomyces sp. NPDC002690
CGATGGTGGCCGCCACCCTCGGCGTGGTCGGCGCGGGCGCCGCGTACGTACCGATGGACGCCACCTGGCCCGAGGAGCGCCTCGGCCGCGTCGCGGGCGTCGCCGGAGTCCGCGCCCTGGTGGTCGACGAGGCCGCGGCCGGGCAGAACTGGGTCAAGGTGACCGCGGCCGTCCTGCCGGTGATCGTCGTCGACGCCCTCGGCCGGATCCTGCGCGGCGCCCCGTCGGTACCTGGACACCGCACACCGGTCACGCACCCCGACCGCCTCGCGTACGTGATGTTCACCTCCGGCTCCACCGGCCTGCCCAAGGGCGTCGGAGTCACCCACGCCGACGTGCTCGCGCTGACCGCCGACTCCGCCTGGACCGGCGGAGCGTGCGAGGCGGTGCTGCTGCACTCGGCGTACGTCTTCGACGCCTCCACCTTCGAGATCTGGGTACCGCTCCTGCACGGTGGCCGGGTGGTCGTCGCGCCTCCGGGCGTCCTGGAGGCGCCGATTCTCACCGGGCTGGTCGACCGCCACGGCGTGACCGCGCTGTTCCTCACCACGGCCCTGTTCAACGTGGTGGCCGAGGCCGACCCGGCGGCCTTCGCCGGGCTGCGACTGGTCGCCGCGGGCGGTGAGGCCGCCACCCCCGACCTGATGCAACGGGTGGCCGCCGCCGCGCCCCGCACCCAGGTCCTGCACGTGTACGGCCCCACCGAGACCACCACCTTCGCCGCCCGCCACCGGGTCTCCGGCGGCGCCGGCGGACTTCCGCCCATCGGCCGCCCGCTCGACGGGATGCGGCTCCACGTGCTCGACGCCGGCCTCGCCCTGGTTCCGCCCGGCGTGGTCGGGGAGCTGTACGTGGCCGGCCGCGGCGTCGCACGCGGCTACCGGGGGCGTCCCGCGCTGACCGCCGGGCGGTTCGTCGCCGACCCGCACGGTCCGCGCGGGGCCCGCATGTACCGCACCGGGGACCTCGTGCGCTGGACCGCCCGCGGCGAGATCGAGTACGTCGGACGCGTGGACGGGCAGGTCAAGCTGCGTGGTTACCGCATCGAACCGGCCGAGATCGAGTCCACCCTGCTCGCCGACCCGGGCGTACGGGCCGCGAGCGTCCTGGTCCGCGAGGACATACCCGGCGACCGCCGGCTCGTCGCGTACGTGGTGCCGGTCGCGGGCACGGCCCTGGACGACACCGTGCTCGCCCGCCGCGTGGGCCGCGCCCTGCCCGCGTACATGGTGCCCTCGGTGTTCGTGACGCTCGAGGCACTTCCCCTGAACCCCAACGGCAAGGTCGACCGCCGCGCCCTGCCCGCACCCCCCGCCGCGACCACCACGGGCCGCGCCCCGCGCACCGCGTACGAGGAGGTGCTGGCCGGTCTGTTCGCCGACGTGCTGGGCGTCGCCGCCGTCGGCGCCGACGACAACTTCTTCTCCCTGGGCGGCCATTCGCTGCTCGCCACCCGTCTCACTGGCCGGGTGCGCGCGGCTCTGGGAACCGAACTCGGCCTGCGCGCCCTCTTCGACCACCCCACGGTCGCCTCGCTCGCGGCGGTCCTCGACACCACCGGCGCCGCCCGTCCCGCCCTCACGCCGCAGCCGCGCCCCGAAGCGGTGCCGCTCTCGTTCGCGCAGCGGCGGCTGTGGTTCCTCAACAAGGCGGAGGGCCCCGGCGACACGTACACCATTCCGCTCGTCCTGGAACTCGACGGCCCGCTCGACATCCGGGCCCTGCGGGGCGCCCTGGCCGACGTGGTAACCCGGCACGAGAGTCTGCGCACCGTCTTCGCCGAGTACGACGGCGTACCCCGACAGCGGATCCTCGACGCGGCCGTCGCGGCGGAGCTGGTCCCGCTCACCGTCCTGCGGTCCCCGGCCGGGGAACCCGGTGCCGGAGCGGCCTGTGCGGACGGAGAGGCCGGTGCGGAGGGAGCGGCCGGAGCGGCCTGTGCGGACGGAGCGGCCGGTGCGGAGGGGGAGGCCGGAGCCTGGGCGGAGGAAACGATCCGCCGTCTCACGGCCGAGCCCTTCGACCTCACCGGCGATCTCGCCGTCCGGGCGAGCCTGCTCCAGGAGGCCCCGGCCCGCCACCTCCTGGTCCTCGTCCTCCACCACGTCGTCGCCGACGGCTGGTCCCTCGCCCCTCTCGTCCGCGACCTCGGCGCCGCCTACCGCGCCAGGGTCGAGGGCACCGGCACCCCCGACTGGCCCGCGCTGTCCGTGCAGTACGCCGACTACACCCTCTGGCAGCACCGGCTGCTCGGCGACGAAACCGACCCGGAGAGCCTGGCCGCGATCCAGCTCGCCCACTGGCGGGAAGCCCTGCGCGGCGCCCCCGACCTGCTCGACCTGCCCCTCGACCGGCCGCGCCCCGCCGTGCCCAGCCACCGGGGCGACGCGGTCCCCTTCGCCCTGCCCGCCCCCGAACACGCCGCGCTCGTCCGGCTCGCCCGCACGGCGGGCTGCACTCCCTTCATGGTGCTCCAGGCGGCGCTGGCGGTGACGCTGCACGCTCACGGCGCCGGCACCGACATCCCCCTGGGCACCGCCGCGGCGGGCCGATCGGACGAGGCCCTCGGTGATCTGGTCGGGTTCTTCGTCAACACCGTCGTGCTGCGCACTGACCTCTCCGGTGACCCTACGTTCCGTCAACTGCTGGAGCGCGTACGCGAATTCGACATCGCCGCCCTCAGTCACGGCGACCTTCCCTTCGAGCGGATCGTGGAAGCCGTCAACCCCGAGCGGTCCGGCGGCCACCACCCGCTCTTCCAGACCATGCTGGTCCTCCAGAACCAGGAGCGCACCGACCTGGACCTGCCCGGGATCACCGCCCGGGACCGGTCCGCGCACACCGGGATCAGCAAGTTCGACCTGACCTTCTCGCTGACCGAACTCGCCGACACCGATTCTGAGTCCGCCGGGATCGGGGGGTATCTGGAGTACGCCACCGACCTCTTCGACACGGCCACCGCCCGCGGTCTGAGCGAACGGTTCGCCCGTGTGCTCGCCCTCGCCGTCGCCGCCCCGGACCGACCTGTCGGGAGCCTCGACCCGCTCGGTCCGGACGAGCGGGACCGGATGCTCGCCCAAGGGCTGGGGAACACAAGGCCGTTGCCCGCGATCAGCGCACCGGAGGCGGTCCGCGAACAGGCCGCACGCACCCCCCGCGCGGTCGCGGTCCGCGACGAGAGCACCACCCTCACCTACGCGGAACTCGACGCCCGGGCCGACGCCCTCGCCCACGCCCTGCGCGAGCGGGGCGCGGGCCGGGAGGACCGGGTGGCCGTCGCCGCTCCCTCGTCCGTCCACACGGTCGTCGCCATGCTGGCCGTGCTGCGGGCCGGCGCCGCCTACGTACCCGTCGACCCGGAGTACCCGGCGGCTCGCATCCGGCACATGCTCGACGACGCCCGGCCGGTCCTGCTGCTCACCACCACGGCCACCCACTCGTCGCTGCCCGTCACCGGCCTGCCCTGGCTCGCCCTCGACGCCCCGGCAAAGGCCCCCGCGCCGGATGCCCCGGGCGCCCGCCACGTACCCCACCCGCATGACCCGGCGTACGTCATCTACACCTCCGGCTCCACCGGCCGCCCCAAGGGTGTGGTCGTGTCCCATGGCGCGCTGGCCAACCACATGGCGTGGCTCGCGGACCACCTGGACCTCACCGGCGAGGACCGGGTCCTCGCCCGCACCTCCACCAGCTTCGACGCCTCCGTGTGGGAGCTGTGGCTCCCGCTGATGAACGGTGCCGAGGTCTGCGTGCTGCCGCCCCGGGCCAACCGGGAGCCCGCCGAACTCATCGCCTGGATGGGACGGTTCGGCATCACGGTCGCCCAGTTCGTGCCCTCGCACCTGACCCACGTTCTCGCCGAGGCCGCCCATGCCGCGCCGCTGCCCCGGCTGCGCGCCGTCCTGTGCGGCGGCGAACCCCTGCCGCGCGCCCTCGCCGGCCAGATCGCCGCCCGCTGGGGCGCCGACGTGCACAACCTGTACGGGCCCACTGAGGCGACCATCGACGCGACCGCGCACCGCGAGGACGGCCCACGGACCGAATCCCCGGCCGAAACCGTCCCGATCGGCCGACCGGTGGACACCATGCGCGCGTACGTCCTCGACGACCGCCTGCGCCCCGCACCGCCCGGCGTCACCGGGGAGCTGTACCTCAGCGGCCCCAACCTCGCCCGGGGCTACCTGCACCGGCCCGCTCTGACCGCCGAGCGCTTCGTCGCCGACCCCTTCACCGCCGACGGCACCCGCATGTACCGGACGGGCGACCTGGTGAGGTGGAACGGCCACGGACTGCTCGACTACCTCTCCCGTGGTGACGACCAGGTCAAACTCCGCGGCTTCCGGATCGAGTTGGGCGAGGTGGAGGCCGCTCTCCTGGCCAACTCCGCCATCACGGGCGCCTGCGCGGTGATCCGCGAGGACGCGCCCGGCCGGCGCCGCCTCGTCGCCTACGCCGTGACCGACGATCCCGCCGTGCGCCCCGTCGCCCTGCGGGACGGCCTCGCCGAGGCCCTCCCGCAGCACATGGTGCCCGCCGCCGTCGTCGTCCTGGACGCCCTGCCCCTGCTGCCCAACGGCAAGGTGGACCGGCGCGCCCTGCCCGAACCCGGCCCGCACACCGACGGCCCGGCCGTACCCGGACGGCCCACCCTCCACGAGGAACTGCTCGCCGGGATCTTCGCCGACGTCCTCGGCCTGGCCGAAGTCGGCCCGCACAGCGGCTTCTTCGACCTCGGCGGTCACTCGCTCCTCGCCATGCGCGTGGTGAGCCGCGTCCGTGCCGTACTGGGCGCCGAGATCGCCGTACGCACCCTCTTCGAGCACCCGACCGTCGCGGGCCTGGCCCGCGCCCTCGACCCGGCTGCCCGGACCCGCCCTCCCGTGGCTCCGGCCGAGCGGCGGCCCGATCCGCTCCCGCTCTCCTTCGCCCAGCGGCGGCTCTGGTTCCTCAACCGGCTCGAAGGGCCCAGCTCCACTTACAACATCCCGCTGGTACTCGAACTCGACGGCGCACTGGACACGGAAGCGCTGCGCGCGGCGCTGCGCGACGTCGTGGAGCGGCACGAGTCCCTGCGCACCCTCTTTCCGGAACGGGACGGCACACCGCACCAGTTGATCATTGGCGTGGACATCTCCGCTCCCGCCCTGCCGGTCGTGGACGTGGCCCCGGCCGATCTGGACGAGGCCGTCTTCGACGCCGTGCGCGAGCCGTTCGACGTCACCGCCGACCTGCCGATGCGCGCCCTGCTGCTGCGCGCCACCCCAGGCCACCACGTCCTGGTGCTGGTCCTGCACCACATCGCGGGAGACGGCTGGTCCCTCGCCCCGCTCGCCCGCCACCTGGGCGAGGCCTACCGGGACCGGCTGGCTGACCGGGAACCCGCACCGGCGTCCGCCACCGTGCTCCAGTACGCCGACTACACCCTCTGGCAGCACGCCACCCTGGGCGAGGACACCGCACCGCAGAGCGTGCTGGGCCGACAGCTGGACCACTGGCACACGGCGCTCGCCGGGTTGCCCGGCCTGATCGACCTGCCACTCGACCGGCCGCGCCCGGTCACCGCCGATCCGAAGGGAGACGTCCACGAATTCGACGTACCCCCCGCGCTCCACGCCCGGCTCCTGGTCCTGGCGAGGGAGTCGGGAAGCAGTCTCTTCATGGTGCTCCAGGCGGCGGTGGCCACCCTGCTGCACCGGCACGGCGCGGGTGACGACATCCCGCTGGGCACCCCCGTCGCCGGGCGCACCGACGAGGCGCTGGAGGACCTGGTCGGCTTCTTCGTCAACACTCTCGTCCTGCGCGCCGATCTGTCCGGCAGCCCCACCTTCCGTGAACTCCTGGTACGCGTGAGGGAGTTCGACCTCGCCGCCTACGGCAACCAGGACGTGCCGTTCGAGCGGCTGGTGGAGAGCCTCAACCCCGTCCGGGCGGGCGACCACCACCCGCTCTTCCAGACCATGCTGGTGCTGCAGAACCAGGAGTCCGTCCGCCCCGAATTCCCCGGGCTCACCGTGGAGGACCGGCTCGTCCACAACGGTCTGAGCAAGTTCGACCTCACCTTCGCCTTCACCGAGGAGCGCGAGCACGGCGGCCTCACGTCCGGGATCGAGTACGCCACCGCCCTCTTCGACCGCGACACCGTCGAAACCCTCGCCGCCCGGCTGGTCCGCCTCCTGGAACAGGTGGCCGCCGACGCCGACCGGCCGCTCGCCGGCTACGACCTGCTGACGGCCGGCGAACACGCCCGGGTCACCCGCTGGGGCACCGGCCGCCCGCTCGGCGAGGCCGCACCGGACACCACCCTGCCCGCCCTCTTCGCCGCCCAGGCTCTCCGCACCCCGGACGCCACCGCGGTCGCCGACGACACCGCCGGCCTCAGTTACGCCGAACTCGACGCGCTCTCCTCCGACCTCGCCGGCGCCCTCACCGGACTCGGTGTCGGCCCCGAATCCGGTGTCGGCGTGCTGCTCGCCCGGTCGCCCGCCGTCGTGACGGCCTCCCTCGGCACGGTCCGCGCGGCCGGCGCCTACGTCCCCATGGACGCGCGCTGGCCCGAGGAGCGGCTCACCCAGGTCGCGGGGGTCGCGTCGGTGCGGGTCCTCGTCGTCGACGAGGCGTCCCTCACCTCCCCCTGGGTCACCGCGACCGCCGGCCGGCTGCCGGTCCTGGTGGTGGACCGGCTCGGCCGCGTCCTGCGCGGTGCCCCCGGACGGCCGGGCCGCCCGGTCGCCGTACCGGGGCCGGACACCCTCGCGTACACCATGTTCACCTCCGGCTCCACCGGACTGCCCAAGGGCGTCGGTGTCACCCACGCCGACGTGGCCGCGCTCGCCGACGACTCCGCCTGGCGGGAGGGCGCCGCCGACGCGGTGCTGATGCACTCGGCGTACGTCTTCGACGCCTCCACCTTCGAGATCTGGGCCCCGCTCCTGCACGGCGGCACGATCGTCGTCGCGCCCGAGGGCGTGCTGGAGGCCCGAGTCCTCCGTGACGCCGTCCGCCGGCACGGCGTCACCGCCGTCTTCCTGACGACGGCGCTCTTCAACGTGATCGCCGAGACCGACCCCGGGGCGTTCCAGGGGATGCGCCTGCTGTGTGCCGGAGGTGAACTCGCCTCCCCGGACGGCATGCAGCGGATCGCAGGCGCCACGCCGGGCCTGCGGGTCCTCCATGTGTACGGGCCGACCGAGACGACCACCTTCGCGACCCGCTTCGACGTGACCGCCGCCCTTCCTGCTGGGCCGCCGCCCATCGGCCGCCCGCTCGACGGCGTGTGGCTGCACGTGCTCGACGGGGCCCTCGGCCCGGTCGCACCGGGCGTGGTGGGCGAGCTGTACCTCGCCGGACGCGGAGTGTCCCGGGGCTACACCGGGCAGCCCGCGCTGACCGCGGGCCGCTACGTCGCCGACCCGTACGGTCCCGCGGGCGGGCGGATGTACCGCACCGGTGACCTCGTTCGCTGGACCGGTGACGGGCACATCGCCTACGTCGCCCGCGCGGACGGACAGGTGAAGCTGCGCGGCTACCGC
>NZ_JBSFVR010000365.1:0-7518 GCF_053592415.1 Streptomyces sp. NPDC002690
GGTCAAGAAGGCCACCTACCACGTGTACGCGTTCATGGCCGAAATGGGCGAGCAGGTCCTCGCCCGGGGTGAGGACCATCTGGTGACGCGCCCGGTGGCAGCTGCCACCGGGCCGGGGTGCTCTTCGGGGCGGTCGACGCGCGCGACGTTCCCCCCGTGCCTGGCGCGGTGTACGGTCCTCGGCCATGGGCCGACTGGTGGTGATCAGGCACGGCGAGACCGCGTGGAGCCGGACCGGCCGGCACGCCGGGCGCACCGACCTGCCGTTGACCGGCGCGGGGGAGGACATGGCGCGTGCGCTCGCGCCCCGGCTGGTCGAGCGGGAGTTCGTCGCCGTCCGCAGCAGCCCATCGAGTCGCGCCGTCAGGACGGCACAACTGGCGGGCCTGAGCGGCGCGGAGCCCGACGCCGACCTGATCGAGTGGGACTACGGCCACTACGAGGGGCTGACTGCCGAGCAGATCCAGGCGCTCAGACCCGGCTGGGAGCTGTGGCGCGACGGCGTCGACGCCGGCGAGGACCTCGGGCAGGTGGCGGTGCGGGTCGACGCCTTTCTCGGCCGGGTTCGGCCGCTCCTGGCCAGGGGCGACGTGGCCGTCGTCGCGCACGGCCACCTGTCCCGCATCCTCACCGCGCGCTGGCTCGGGCTCGACGCCTCGGCCGGGCGGCGCTTCGGGCACCCGCATCCGGGGACGATCAACACCTTGGGCCACGAACACGGGTTGCCGGTCGTGCTCGGGTGGAACGTGCCGTAGTGGCGGCCGTCCGCGACCGGTCCTGGGCGCGACCACCGCCGGGCCCGATCCGGCACTGGAGCGTGTGGCGAGAGTCCCCTGTCCTGCGACGCCGGGCACGCACGCTCGCCGCGTAGTCGGGATCGCCCCGATCCGTCGAGTATCGGGGCGCCCCTCCGCCCTGCGATCGCACGCACCGGACGCCGCAGGACCCGCCGTCCGGGCGGACCGTGCCACTTTCGCAATACGCTTTAGATTCGGAACATGGCCGACGTGAAGCGCGAGATCGAGCGGAAGTACGAAGCGGCTCCCGGCAGTGGGCTGCCCGACCTCACCGGAGTGGCCGGGACGGCCGCGTCCGTGCCACGCGGGGTCGTGGAACTCGACGCCGTCTACTACGACACCGAGGACTTCCGGCTGGCGGCCGGCTCCGTCACCCTGCGCCGCAGGACCGGCGGCGACGAGGCCGGCTGGCACGTGAAATTCCCCGTCGCCCCTGGCGTACGCGACGAGATCCGCGCGCCGCTCTCCGACGCCCTGCCCGAGGCGCTCGCGGGCCTGATCCGCTCCCGGGTCCGCGACCGGCCCGTGCGCCCGGTCGTCCGGCTGCTCTCCTCGCGGGACGTCCACCACCTCGCCGACGCCGAGGGACGGCTGCTCGCCGAGCTGAGCGTCGACACCGTCCTCGCCGAGCGGCTCACCGAGGACGGCGCCGGAGCCACCACCGGGTGGACCGAGATCGAGGTCGAGCTCGCCGACGACGGCGACCCCGCCTACCTGGACGCCGTGGAGGAGGGGCTCGCCGCGGCGGGCGTACGCCCCTCGGCCTCCGCCTCCAAGGTGGCCCGCGCACTCGCCGAGACGGCACCGGGGGAGCGGCCGGCGCCGGAGGCGGGGGACGAGGAGCCCGGGGACACCGCGGGCGGGCAGGTCCTCGCCCACGTACGCCGGCAGATCGAGACGATCGTCACCCTCGACCCGGCGGTCCGCCGCGACCTGCCCGACGCGGTGCACCGGATGCGGGTCGCCACCCGGCGGCTGCGCAGCGCCTTCAAGACGTACCGGAAGATCCTCGACCGGACCGTCACCGACCCGGTCGGCGCCGAGCTGAAGTGGCTCGCCGCCGAACTGGGGACCGGCCGGGACCACGAGGTGCTGGAGGCGCGGCTGGTCAGCCGCGTCGACGAGGTGGAACCCGCCCTGCTGCTGGGACCCGTGCGCGGCCGACTGGAGCGGTGGGCGGCGGCGGAACGCGCCGGAGCCCGCCGCCGCATCCTGGCGGTGCTCGACGGGGAGCGGTATCTCGCGCTGCTCGGCACACTGGACGCGCTGCTCGCCGGCCCGCCCCTGCTGCCCGAGGCCGGGGAGGACGCCGCCGGGACGCTCACCCGCGCGGTGCTGAAGGACCACGACCGGCTCACCGCCCGGGTCCAGCACGCCCTGGACCTGCCGCCGGGCCCCGGCCGGGACCTCGCGATGCACGAGGCCCGCAAGGCGGCCAAGCGCACCCGGTACGCGGGCGAGGCCGCCCGCCCCGTCCTCGGCAAGCCCGCGAAGCGGCTCGCCAAGCGGGTCAAGGCGGTCCAGAGCCTGCTCGGCGACCACCAGGACTCGGTGGTCGCCCGCGACGCCCTGCGCGCTCTCGCCGTGCACGCCCACGGAGCCGGTGAGTCCGCTTTCACCTGGGGACTTCTGTACGGCCGCGAGGAGGCAGCGGCGGCCCGGCTGGAGCGCCGGCTGCCGCACGTATGGGCACGCGCGTCCGAGGCCCGGTTGCGGGCGGCGCTGAAGAGCTGAGCAGCGGGGTACGCTGGATGGTCACCCCTGCCAGCTCACGAAGGTTCGCGAGATGTCTGCCGAGTCGGTCTTCCCACAGCTCGAAGCTCTGCTCCCGCATGTGCAGAAGCCCATCCAGTACGTCGGCGGTGAGCTGAACTCCACCGTCAAGCCGTGGGACGAATGCGACGTCCGCTGGGCGCTCATGTACCCCGACGCCTACGAGGTCGGTCTGCCCAACCAGGGCGTCATGATCCTCTACGAGGTGCTCAACGAGCGCGAAGGGGTCCTCGCCGAGCGCACGTACAGCGTCTGGCCGGACCTCGAAGAGCTGATGCGCGAGCACAAGGTGCCGCAGTTCACGGTGGACAGCCACCGGCCCGTCGGCGCGTTCGACGTCTTCGGGCTGAGCTTCTCCACCGAGCTCGGCTACACCAACATGCTCACGGCCCTGGACCTGGCGGGCATCCCGCTGGAGGCCAAGGACCGCACGATGGACGACCCGATCGTGCTCGCGGGCGGCCACGCCGCGTTCAACCCCGAGCCCATCGCCGACTTCATCGACTGCGCGGTCATCGGCGACGGCGAGCAGGCGGTCCTGGAGATCACCGAGATCGTCCGTGCCTGGAAGGCCGAGGGCCGGCCCGGCGGCCGGGACGAGGTGCTGTTCCGCCTCGCCCGCACCGGCGGTGTCTATGTCCCGCGCTTCTACGACGTCGAGTACCTCCCGGACGGCCGTATCGGCCGTGTCGTGCCCAACAAGTCGGGCGTGCCGTGGCGTGTGTCCAAGCACACCGTCATGGACCTCGACGAGTGGCCCTACCCGAAGCAGCCGCTGGTCCCGCTCGCCGAGACCGTCCACGAGCGGATGTCCGTCGAGATCTTCCGCGGCTGCACCCGCGGCTGCCGTTTCTGCCAGGCCGGCATGATCACGCGCCCCGTGCGGGAGCGAAGCATCACCGGCATCGGCGAGATGGTCGACCGCGGTCTGAAGGCGACCGGCTTCGAGGAAGTCGGCCTGCTCTCGCTCTCCTCCGCCGACCACTCCGAGATCGGCGAGATCGCCAAGGGCCTCGCAGACCGGTACACCGAGGACAAGGTCGGCCTCTCGCTGCCGTCCACCCGCGTCGACGCGTTCAACGTGGACCTCGCCAACGAACTGACCCGCAACGGCCGCCGTTCCGGTCTCACCTTCGCCCCCGAGGGCGGCTCCGAGCGCATGCGCAAGGTCATCAACAAGATGGTCTCGGAGGAGGACCTGATCCGTACGGTCTCCACCGCGTACGGCAACGGCTGGCGCCAGGTGAAGCTGTACTTCATGTGCGGCCTGCCCACCGAGACCGACGAGGACGTCCTCCAGATCGGTGACATGGCGGTCAACGTGATCGCCAAGGGCCGCGAGGTTTCCGGCCAGAACGACATCCGCTGCACCGTCTCCATCGGCGGCTTCGTCCCCAAGCCGCACACCCCGTTCCAGTGGGCGCCGCAGCTGAGCGCCGAGGAGACCGACGCGCGGCTCAAGAAGCTCCGCGACAAGATCCGTGGCGACAAGAAGTACGGCCGCTCCATCGGGTTCCGCTACCACGACGGCAAGCCCGGCATCGTCGAAGGCCTCCTCTCGCGGGGCGACCGCCGTGTCGGCTCCGTCATCCGGGCGGTGTACGAGGACGGCGGCCGCTTCGATGGCTGGCGCGAGCACTTCAGCTACGACCGCTGGATGGCCTGCGCCGACAAGACGCTCCCCGGCTTCGGCCTGGACGTCGACTGGTACACCACCCGCGAGCGGACCTACGAGGAGGTCCTGCCCTGGGACCACCTCGACTCCGGCCTGGACAAGGACTGGCTCTGGGAGGACTGGCAGGACTCGCTCGACGAGACCGAGGTCGAGGACTGCCGCTGGACCCCCTGCTTCGACTGCGGCGTCTGCCCGCAGCTCGACCTGGACATCCAGATCGGCCCCACCGGCAAGAAGCTGCTGCCGCTCACCGTGGTGAAGTGATCCGCGCCTGAGTGATCCGCCCCTGAGTGATCCGCGCCTGAGTGACCGGCGCGTGACGTGACCGGCGCGTACGCGGGGCGTATCAACCGTGTCCCGAAGACCCGCCCGGGGGAGCCTCCCCGGGCGGGTCTTCCGCATGATGTACCGCATGGAGAGCGAGAAGGCGGGCGGCCGGCGGCAGCCGGGGCCCCAGGTGCCTCGGCAGCGGCCGGAGTACGGCCGGCATCAGGCGCCCGTGACGTACGAGCGGGGCGACGGCTGTCTCGTCGCGTTCGTCCGCGTCCCGGTCCGGATCGTCGCGGTCCTCGTCGTACTGCCGGTGCGGATGGCCTGGGACCTGCTCGTCCTCACCCTGCGCGCCCTGCACCGGGTGCTGCTGCGGCCCCTGGGCCATGGTCTGTCATGGGCCTGGCGGAACCTGGTGGTGCGTCCGGTCGCGTGGGTGTGGACGTATCTGGTGGTGCGTCCGGTCGCGTGGGTGTGGACGTATCTGGTGGTGCGTCCGGTCGCGTGGGTGTGGACGTATCTGGTGGTGCGTCCGGTCGCGTGGGTGTGGACGTATCTGGTGGTGCGTCCGGTCGCCTGGGCGTGGACGTATCTGGTGGTCGTTCCGCTGGTCCGGTTGTACCGCCGGGTGCTCACCCCGGTCGGGCACGGAGTGCGGAGCCTCTACCGCTCCCTGCTGACCCCGCTGGGCCACGGACTCCTCGCGGCGGTGCGGTGGCTCGGCCTCGCGCTCTTCGTCTTCCCCCTCGTCTTCCTGTGGCGGTACGTCCTCGGACCTCTCGGCCTCGCCGTCGCCTGGCTGGTACGCACCCTGCTGGTGGTGCCGCTGGTCTGGTTCTGGCGGTCGGTGCTCAGTCCACTCGGACACGGCACGCTCCGGCTGCTCCGGGCGCTGGGATACGGCCTGGTGTGGTGCCTGCGGACGCTGCTCGTCGTCCCGGTCGCCTGGCTCTGGGCCCGCGTCCTCCACCCGGTGCTGCGCGAGACCGGGGCGGCGCTGATGGTGGCCTGGCGGGTCAGCGGCATGATCAGCCGCGCGGTCGGCCGGGCGGTGGCGTGGCTCTTGCGCACGCTGCTCTTCGCCCCGGTGGCCTGGTGCTACCGCACCCTCTGCACACCGGTCGGGCACGTCGTACGGGACTGGGTGTGGCAGCCCGCCCGGAAGGCCGTCGCGTCGACCGGGCGGGCGGTGCGCGACACGCTGCGGACGGCCCGCGAGGCCGTGGGCCAGACACGGCGGGACGTCTGGCGCGCGTTCACCGGCGGACCGGCGAAGCCGGAGGTCGGCGTACCCGGGAGGGTTACTGCGCGTACTCTGGGTGAGGAGCACCATGCGACACCCGTGCACGGCGTGGCGCCCGCATCCGAGATCTCCCCGCCCGGCGGAACCACAGGCCGGAGGGGGTGAGCCGGAGCGGCCCCCCGTGACGACCTGTACTTCGTGGGCGGCGCGCCACCGCGCCCGCCCCGCACCGAGGAGAAGAACCACTGGGCAAGCGACAGCCCGAAGGCCCGCCGCCCGCACCGGCGGTGCAGCGCATCCGACTGCGCTACACCAAGCGCGGCCGCCTCCGGTTCACCAGCCACCGAGACTTCCAGCGTGCCTTCGAGCGGGCCCTGCGCCGCTCCGAGGTCCCCATGGCCTACTCGGCCGGCTTCACCCCGCACCCCAAGGTCTCGTACGCCAACGCGGCTCCCACCGGCACCGGCAGCGAGGCCGAGTTCCTGGAGATCGCGCTCACCGAGCACCGCGACCCGCAGGTCCTGCGCGACCTCCTCAACGAGTCCCTGCCGGACGGCCTCGACATCACCGATGCCGTGGAAGCCCGGACCTCCGGGCTCGCCGACCGGCTGACCGCCTCCGTCTGGGAGATGCGCCTGGACGGCGTGACCGTCCAGGACGCCGAGCAGGCCGTGGCCGCCTTCCTCGCCGCCGAAACGGTCGAGGTCCAGCGCCGGGCGAAGAACGGTGTGCGCACCTTCGACGCCCGTGAGGCCGTGGTCGGTCTTGAGGCCCTCGATCCACGGCCCGATGGGTCCGTGGACAGTGCTTGTGCGATACTGCGGCTGGTAGTGCGGCACATGACACCCGCCGTACGACCCGACGACGTCCTGTCCGGTCTCCGAGCTGTGGCCGACCTGGCGCCGCCGGTCCCCGTAGCGGTGACCAGGCTGGCGCAGGGGCTCTTCGACGAGGAGTCCGGCACGGTGACCGACCCGCTCGCGCCCGACCGCGACGCACCCCCGGCCGTCCCAGCGGCGGCCCCCGGGAGTGTCGCGACGGCGCCTGAAGGTTCGGGTTCCGCGTAAGGCGGTCGTTGTAGCGCGGCCCCGCGGCTCAGGAATTCAACCGGGGTCGGGCCGCGCACTGACCAGAAGACTTTCGCCAGGCCGTACGCACCACGCGTAGGGAACCGGCGAGCCAGACATCAGCTCCCGTGCGGCGCCCGCGCCCCGGACGGCGGGGTCGCGCACCACGCGACAACCCCGCCGGACCGGAACAGGCGCGGCGCCCGGGAGCGCGACGGGAGAACCGCCCGCATGCCTCAGCCGACCGAATCCGGCACGACCGGAAACAACGAAGACAACACCCCCGGGGACAAGCTGCCGCCGCGCCGCAGGCGCCGCGCCGCTTCCCGCCCCGCGGGCCCGCCGTCCGGCGGAGCCGTCAAGACGCAGGACGAGGCCCCGGCCGCCGAAGCTGTCGTGGCCCCCGCGGAAGTCCAGGACGAGGCCGCCGACGCGGCGGCTCCGGCCCGCCCGCGCCGTCGTGCGGTTCGCAAGGCGACCTCCCCGGCCGGTGCGCCGAAGGCCGCCGCCGAGGAGGCCCCGGTGACGGAGGCCGTCGAGGTCGTGGTGGCTCCGGCCGCTCCGGCAGCCACGGTCGAGGAGCAGGCCGCCGAGGAGCCCGTCGAGGCTCCGGCGCCGCGTGCCCGTCGTCGCGCGGTCCGTAAGGCGACCGCCCCGGCGGGTGCCCCGCAGGCCGCCGAGCAGGAAGCCCCC
>NZ_JBSFVR010000366.1:0-7514 GCF_053592415.1 Streptomyces sp. NPDC002690
CCTGTCCGGCCGAAAGCGGAGGCCGTTGAGGCGGTCAGCCCTCGGCGGTCGCCGGCCCCTCCACGCGTTCCGCAGAGAGGTGCGAATGACAGCACAGGACTCGAACGGCCGTCTTGACGACGACGACTACCCCGCCTTCACCATGGGCCGGGCCGCCGCACTGCTCGGCACCACCCAGGGCTTCCTCCGCTCCATCGGCGAAGCCCGCCTCATCACCCCCCTCCGTTCCGAGGGCGGGCACCGGCGCTACTCCCGCTACCAATTGCGCGTCGCCGCGCGGGCACGGGAACTCGTCGACCAGGGCACCCCCATCGAGGCCGCCTGCCGCATCGTCATCCTCGAAGACCAGCTCGAAGAAGCTCAGCGGATCAACGCCGAATACCGCGAGGCCGCCGGATCGTGGAACCCGCCACCGCGGGACTGAGGCTCCCGCCCATCCTCCGCCGGCTGCGGGCGACGGGCGCCGCGCGTCCTTCCGGTCCGTGGGCCGCGGCGGTCATCGCCCCTTTCCCGGACACCGGCACGAGCGGCGGGCGCCCCTCCGGAAGAGCTGCGCCCCCGGTGGGGCAATATCTGTGTTCGCGAGGCGAGTTTTAAGCACACCGCGCCCGAAGTGTTTTATCCGGGCCGATGGAGCGGAATATACGCATCGCCCACCTACCGCTACCGCATGCTATCGTCGTGTCCAGTTGCCGTGGTCCTAAATTTCGAGCACCCTCGTCGACATTTCCGACAGTAGGACGCCTTTCGCGTTGCCGGTCCTTCGGACGGGGCACCACCGCGGCGACCCGGCATCCACGCACTGCGGTTTCCGGCGTAATGCCCCAAGGAGATATGACATGGCGTCCGGCACCGTGAAATGGTTCAACGCGGCCAAGGGTTTCGGCTTCATCGAGCAGGAAGGCGGCGGCCCGGACGTGTTCGCCCACTTCTCGAACATCGCCGCCGAAGGCTTCCGCGAGCTGCTCGAAGGCCAGAAGGTCACCTTCGACATCGCACCGACCCAGAAGGGTCCGACGGCCGAGAACATCGTTCCCGCCTGACGGCGACATGTGAGACGTGGCCGAAAGCGTGTTGCGGAAGTAGCGCCGTCCGCCCGGAGGGCGGGCCCGGCGGCGTCCGGTGCGTGCGATCGCAAGGCGGAGGGTCACCCCGATACTGGATGCACCGAGGTGCTCCCGACAACGTGGTGAGCGTGCGGGCCAGGCGTCGCCGGACAGGCGGGGCTTTCGCAACACGCCAGAGGCCCGCCGCCCCTCGGGGCGCGGCCCCGGCCACGAGCAATTCCCCTTCCCCACCCGCGCATCCGATTTCGCCGACGCGGCGCATCACCGTTCCACCGCCACACGTGATTCGCGAAGGCCGACTCCGATTCCGCATTCCGCATTCCGCATTCCACCCGGCGCGCATTGATGACATTTCCAGCGGATTTTCACCGCAGCTGGAATTCCTTGATCAGTGCCGCATCGAGGAAAGGCTCTCCTTGGACTCCGTAGTTACGGACAAACGCTTCTCCCACGGTCGTACCGACGTCGTTATTTTCTCCCGTCGGGCGGATTCCCCCGCCCCGGAGACGGCCGGACCTCAGGTCGGCGACGACATGACCGTCGAGGTGGCTCTGTCGGTCATGGCCGGCGCCCGTGTGGAACACCTGCCTGTCTGCGACAACGACGGATCGCGCACGGGAATGGTGACCATGGCCGAGCTCACCGCCATCCGTGACGGGGCCGCGTACACGGACCGGATCCGGCTGCGCGACATCCTCGTCGACGACCGGGACGGCACCTTCAGCCCTCTCGCCCTGGTTGACTGAACCGACTCGCTCACCGCGAAAGAACCCATCCCCCTCTTTTCCTTGTGAGGCATCATGCGCTGCGTCATCGCCCGTTTCCCGTTCGAGCTCACCAAGAACGGGGTCCTGGAAGCCATGAAGGGAATCAAACCTGAGCCGGCCGTCGGCGAGTGCGTGATCATCGGCCGGCGTACCTACCCGGTCAAGCAGGTCGGGCAGGTCATCACGCGGCAGGACCGCCGGGACTTCAGCGCCGGCGAGGTTCTCCGGGCCATGGCCCAGCTCGGCTTCACCTGCCCCGCCCCGACACCTGCCGCCCCTCCCGCGCACGAGGACCACACGCTCGCACACGCGTCCGCGATGCTCGGCGCTCCCGCCCCCACCTCCACCTCCGCTCCTGCCGCCGCCTGACCGAAGCCGGGCCTGATTCCCGGCCGGCAGGACGGAAGCGGCCGGGCACCGGACACGTCCGCCCCGATCAGAAGTGCGTGGCGATCCGGAAGGCGCGGCGCAGCCGGGCCATGTCGTGCAGGTCGCGGGCAGAGGGTTCGTACCCCTGGTGGAAGTACACCTGCTGCACCGCCGAGAGGCACGGGACGGGGACGCCCCCGATGGCGCCTGCCACGAAGGCTGCGGCGGGGTACGGGAAGGGGCGGTCCGGCTCGAAGGACGCCTGTACGGCCGAGCCGTCGGCGGCGAAGACCAGCGGATGCAGGTCCAGCTCGCGGCCGGACGGGGACGTGAGGACGAACCGTACGGGTCGCTGGTCCAGGGTCTCCGCGTAACCGGCCCCGGCCAGCGCGGCCACCACGGCGGGTTCCTGGTCCTGGCGGTGCATCAGGTCGAGGTCGCGGTGGTCCCTGGTCTGCTCACCGATCAGCGCGTCGATCCCCAGCCACCGCCGATCCAGACTTCGGCCCCTGCCCGTCGCAGTATGGCCAGGACCGACAGCACCTCTTCCGCCGTCATCACGCGGCCCTGCTCCCATCCTCCGACGAGCGTCCTTCGACGAGCCTCACGCCCGGGGCGTACCGTCCCAGCGCCATGTGGTCGGGCGGGGGCGTCCGGGCAGTTCGGCGCGTCCGGTCGCCCACAGCAGAGTGGGCCAGGGGTCCGTCGATTCCGGGGCGTCCGGAAACAGCCGGGCGAGCACCCGTGAGCAGAGATCCGCAGGCGGGTTCCAGGCAAGTCCGAGCCCTTGGGCCAGGTCGTGGGTGTGCACCAGGGTTTCCACGATCCCCATCGCGGCGAAGCCCTCGGGGTCGGACGCCCCGAAGCAGTGATGGGCGCGGGTCTGCGAGGGTTTCGTACGCACCATGGCGACCAGCAGCGCGCCACTGGCCTCCAGCACCTGCAACAGACCGGGGGGACCGGCTGCACGGTCGGCGTGGATGGCGTTCGCGGGACCTCCGGGCCGCCTGCTCTCCCAGAGGAAGGGCACATCGCCCGCCGACGGCGGTTTCCTGGGGCCCAGTTGCACGGCGTACGCGAAGAGGTCGTCGCTGAGGTGTTCGACGGTCTCCCAGCAGGTCCACTCCAGCGAACCGGCCTTCCCCTCCCACGCGGCCACCGGCGCCTCGCGGAGGGCATCAACGGCGAGTCGCACGGCGAGGTCGAGGTCGTCCGCGGTGACGGGCGGGCGGGCGGAGCCGGTCTCGGCTGATCGGGACATGACGAGACCGTACCCCGGAAGGAGCCGGGCCCACCGTCCTCAGGCGGCGCCCCGCACCCGGAGGTGGTCCAGGGCCAGGTCCAGGGCGGACTCCAGCGGACCGAGCCGGCCGGTGGCGATCAGGGTGAAGGCGCCTCCCTGCACGGCGGCGATGATCGACTCTCCCGCGCGCTCCGCGTCCGGTGTGACGGACATCAGCCCCTGGTCCTGCATGTCCCGCACTCCGGCGGTCAGATGGGCCTGCCAGCGGTCCATCAGGTCCTCGGCGACGGCACGCACCTCGGGGTTGTCCCCGGCAAGCTGGCCGGTGAGGACGTTGAGCGGGCAGTGGCGGCCCTGGACGCGGTAGTGCTCGAGCACCGCGTCCCGCCAGGCGTCCCAGGCGGCCCAGCTGGTGAGCCGGCCGAGGTGGGGTTGCTGGTCGGCGAGGATCGCCTCGGCCTCGTGCCGGGCGACGGCGACAAGGAGGGCGGACCGGCCCTCGGGGAAGTAATGGAAGAGCTGACTCTTGCTGGTGCCGGTCGCGGCGCGGATCTCGTCGAGGGAGACCTCCGGCCCACGCTCGCGCATCAGCCGGGCGGCGCCGTCGACAATGCGCTGCCGCGTCGCGGCGCCCTTGCTGGTCAGGCCTTGTGCCACGGGTCCGCTTCCTGGGGGTGCAGGGGCGCCCGGCGTACGCCGGAGAGGGGCGCACGTACCGGTTTTCGCCTGGTCGGCCCATCGTATAGCCGGGCGTACGGGCCCCGAGGGCCGTATCCCGGCGGCACCGGCCGCCGGGCGTACGGCCCTCGGGGTCCCGCCGGAGCGGCGACCGGGCCCGCCCCTCGGGCTACCGCCTCGGGCCCCCGCCTCAGGCCGCGATCACCGCGGTCGAGGTCCGGCCGCCGTCCACGTCGAGGACGATGCCCTGCACGAAGGAGGAGTCGTCGCTCGCCAGGTAGACGACGGCACGGGCGATGTCCTCGGGCCTGCCGTGCGTACCGGCCGGGGTGCCCTTCATCATCACGTCGCCGGGCAGCGGCTCGTCGGAGGGGTCGTGGACCACACCGGGCGAGACCGCGTTCACCCGCACCCCGGACGGTCCGAACTCGGCGGCCCAGGCGCGGGTGAGGGTCTCGACGGCCCCCTTGGTGGAACTGTAGAGCGCGTTGGAGGCAACTCCGAGGCGGGTGATCCAGGAGCCGAGGTTCACGATGACGCCGCCGCCGGCCTCCACCATCGCCGGGGCCACGGCCGCGGTGAGGAAGAACGGGGCCTTCACGTTCACCCCGTAGACCTGGTCGAAGGTGGCCTCGTCGGCGGTGGTCGTGGTGGAGGGCGGGTAGATGCCCGCGTTGTTCACCAGGATGTCGATCCGGCCTCCGAGCGTCTCGGCGCTCCGCTCGGCGAGCTCCCGGGATGCCGCGGCGCTGCCGTCCAGGTCGGCGGCAACGAAGTCGGCCCGGCCTCCGGCGGCCCTGATCTCGGCGACCACGCGCTCGCCGCGGACGCTGTCACGGCCGGACACCACGACGTGGGCACCCTCCGCGCCGAGGGCCAGCGCGATGGCCCGTCCGATGTTGCTGGTCGCGCCGGTGACCAGCGCCGTCCTCTTGTCCAGCCGTGCCGTCATGACTGCCGTACTCCCTCTCGGAACTCCAGATTGGACCGTACGGTTCAAAGTTAACCCGCAATGGACCATCCAGTCCACTCTCGGAGGTGGAGCGCCCGGAGAGCCACTCGAAACGGGACGGATGAAACGACGGGCGCGCGGTCACTCGCCGCGCAGGCGCTCCAGGGCGCGTCCGAGGTTGCGGCGGGTCGCCGCCTCCGCCGCCTCCGGGTCCGCCGCGACGATGGCGGCGACGAGATCCTCGTGGGCCCGGGCGTCGTCGCCGCCGGGGCCGCCGTGCACGCCCCCGTCGGCCACCGCGTCCCGGGCGGCGACCCGGAGCGCATCGAGGAAGGAGTCGAAGACCCGGGCGAGAACCGGATTGTGGGCGGCCGTGACCACCGCGCGGTGCAGCAGCAGATCGGCCTCCACCAGCTCGGCGTCCGAACCGGCGGCGCCCCGCCCGGCCAGCAGCTCCCCGAGGACCGCGACATCCTCGTCGGTACGCCGGCTCGCGGCGAGCCGCCCCGCCTCGACCTCCAGCGCGATCCGCACCTCATACACGTCGGCGACGGCGGCCCGGCGCAGCCCGCGGTCGAACTCCTCGACGGGCGCGGTGGAGACCACGTAGGTGCCGGACCCCTGCTGGGAGCGGAGCTGCCCGGAGGCGATCAGCGCCCGGACCGCCTCCCGGCCGGTGGAGCGGCCGACGCCGAGCAGTCGGCTCAGCTCGACCTCGCCGGGCAGCCGTGCGCCCACCGGCCAGTGCTCCGCCGCGAGCAGCCGGCGCAGTTCGGCGACCGCGCCTTCGACGAGCGAGGTGCGCTGAACCGGCCGTACCGCCATGACGGACGCTCCTTGGGACTGGAGTGGGAAACGTGGTCTCGAACGAGGAAAACGAGAAAGGGGGGTGGCGGCGCCGTCACCGGCCCCGCCACCCCTCAGGTGCTCAGACAACTTAGCCCACGACCTCGGAGCCCCTCGTCCCCGCGGCCTCCTCCGGCGCCGGAACCTGCGGCGGAACTCGCGGCGGAACCTGCGGCGCCCGTTCCCGCAACCGGAGCGCGGCCAGCAGGCTGACGACGAGGAACGCGAGCACCACCCCGAAGGTGACGCGCAGCCCGTGGGCGTCGGCGAGGCGACCGAAGAGCGGGGAGCCGAGTCCGCCGACCGACATGGTCAGCCCCAGCGTGACGCCGCTGGCCGTGCCGGGCCGGTTGGGCAGGTAGTCCTGGGCCAGGGTCACCTGAGAGGAGAACGGTACGAACATGGCGAAGCCCAGTACGGCGACGCCACTCGCGCCGACCGCCACCCCGGGGGCGAAGACCAGTGCGGCCATCGCGGGCACCGCGACCACGTAACCCCAGCGGATCGCGGTCAGCCGCCCGTAGCGGTCGGCGGCCCACCCGCCGGCCAGGGTTCCGACCGCCCCGGCGAGCGTGAACGAGGTCAGGACGGCCGCTGCGGCCCCTCGCGAACTGCCCAGCTCGCGGATCATGAAGAGGGAGACCAGGGACACCGTCGTCACGTAGGGGACGGACCAGCCGGCGGCGACGACGACCAGCCGGCCGAACGCGCGCCAGTCGTCCGGGAGCCCGGCGCCGCCCGAGCGGGCACCGGCGGCGGGGATCACCACCGTGGCTTCCTGGATGCCACGGGCCCGCATCCAGGGCCCCTTCGCCAGCCAGAGCGCGGCCATCACCAGGGCGGGTACGGCCAGCAGCCAGGTGCCCCGCAGGCCCGCCGCGCCGACCACCAGCGTGACGAACCCGGGAGCCAGCGAACCACCCAGGGTGCCACCGACCGAGAAGACGCTCATCGCCTTCTGCGAGCTTCCGCCCGCCGCCCGCGCCTGGTTGGTGGCGGGCGGGTGGTACGCGGCGATACCGATCCCGGCGACGGCCGCGCAGATCCAGGTGAGCAGATAGCCGGAGAACAGCCCCGTACCGGCCACGCCCGCCGCGGCCACCAGGAATCCGGCGGGCACCAGCCAGGGGCGCGGCGCCCGGTCGGCCAGTGCGCCGAAGAGCGGCTGCACCACGCTGGAGAGGCCGGTGGCGGCGAGGGAGATGCCCGACAGGGCCGAGTAGCTGTAGTGCCGTTCGGAGACCAGGAACGGCAGGAGCGCGGGCAGGGCCCCCTGATAGAGGTCGTTGACGACGTGGGTGCCGGTCAGGAACCCCAACTGCCCCTTCCGTACTCCGCTCACCCCCTCGGCGCGTTCCGCCGTCTCCGGCCGTGGCGCTCCGCCCCGCTTCCGCCGCCGCGGTTCGCCGCGGCCCGTCGTCATCGTCATCGCTGGTTCCCGTCCCTCGCTCGCGCCCACTTCACTCCTCAGGTCCTCTGAGGAGTTGGTTCACGGTAACAGGGCTCCGACGAGGGGAGCAACGGCGCCCGATACCCGCCCCGGCGGCCGCGAGCCGGCCCCGAGCCGGCTCCGCGCCGGCCCCGAGCCGGCC
>NZ_JBSFVR010000367.1:0-7503 GCF_053592415.1 Streptomyces sp. NPDC002690
CCCGGTCAGCCACAGGAGCCCGGCGAAGAGCAGGACGGGCGGCTGGAGCGCCGCCGCGATCCCGACCAGGACGCCCTGGGCCCGGTGGTCGCGGACCGCCAGCAGGCCGACGAGGACGAGCAGTACCGGCAGGATGCTGGTCTGCCCGAGGTGCAGGGCGTTGCGCACCGGCAGCGACACCATGAACAGGGCGACGGCGACCGGAGTGGCGAACAGCGCGGTGCGGCGGCCCACCGGGGTGGGCAGCGCGCGTGCCGCGACGACGCCGAGCGCGACGACGAGCAGCAGGGAGACCGTGGTCCAGGCGATGCCGAGGGCCTGCTCCGCCGCCGCGTCGAGCGGCTTCAGGACGAGCCCCGCGAAAGGTGTCCCGGTGAACCGGTCCGCGTCGTAGAGGGAGCCCTTGACGCGCAGGACACCGTTCTCCCCGGTCCAGGTCTCCAGATCGGTCAGCCGTTCACCCGGCGGCTGTCTGAGCACCACCGTCATCTGCCGCACGGCCAGTGCGGCGACGATCACCCAGAGCACGATCCGGGCCGTCCCGGCCCTCGTCTCCGCGTCCGTCGCCACACTCCCGCGCACGCCGTGTTCCGCATTCGCCACGCTGCGCCGACCCTCCCGCCGTTTCGCGCACATTCCCGCGGATACGGGTCGTGCCCATGAAGCCTCGCATTGCCCCCGGAGGTAGACGCCATCAACCCCCACTTCGCCTGACCTTCATGTCGTTTTGCCCAAAAGATTGCCCTCCCCGCCCCATCCGCCCCGTACCGCCCGAGGGCCCCACGTGTCCCGCCGCCGTCGGCGAAATTCGCTTCCCCCTCACCCCGCACGATGATCGGATCGGCCCATGACCTGGACTTTGACCCCTGAGCGATTCGACGCGCCGGACGCGGCACGGCTGCTGCGGGACTACTACGACGAGCTCGCCAGCCGTTACTGGAAGCGGCCGGCGACCGAGGCGGAGATCGACGAGGGGCTGACGGACGACGGCGTCGACCGGCTCGCCCCGCCCACCGGCCGGCTGGTGGTGGGCCGCTTCGACGGGGTGGCCGCGAGCTGCGTCGGGGTGTTCCTCGACCGCGCCACGGCCACCGCCGAGCTGACCCGGGTCTACGTACGCCCCGCCTTCCGGGGCACCGGGGGCGGCGGGCTGCTGATGGCCGCCGCCGAGGACGTGGCCCGCGAGGCCGGTATGCGGCTGCTCCGCCTCGACACCCGGAGCGACCTGGTGGAGGCGCGGGGGCTGTACGCGAAGCACGGCTTCCGGGAGATCCCGGCGTACAACGACGGCCCGTACGCCGACCACTGGTTCGCCAAGGAGCTGTGAGGGCGGCCGTGCGCGACGCGCGGGTTCGAGTCCCGTTACTCACCCTTGGTGGGGAAGCCCCTGATCTGCGGAAACGCAGATCAGGGGCTTCTTCGTGTCCTGCGCCGGTCAAACGCGCGGCCGGATTTTCGACTCACCGTTCACCCCATGGCAACGATCAGGAAGCGGGTCCGCAAGGGCGGGACGGCAAGCCGGGTCCGCCGGCTGACGCAGGGCGCGGTGGCCGGCGGCCTGCGAAGCCGAAAGGTTCGAGGACCCGGAGCAGGCGAAAGCGTTCCGGAAGCCCGTCGACGTCCACATGTAGCAGTGGCCCTGCGATGGGCTCCCGGTCAGGGCTTCATCGAGCCTGCGCAGGGATTCCAGCTTCGCAAACCGGAACCGGTTATGACCTCAGAATCTCGGAGGACCACGCTGACGGCGGTGACGCACCCGGCCCAGTCACGTCCTGGCCATAGAGGCACAGAGGGCGCGCCCATCGACGGACTTGACGAGTGGTTTCCGGTGCCCGCGAGCGAACTCGCCGCGACGACTGATCTTTGCACGCTCTTTGCTCTACTCACAGTCGCGAACATGACAGCGTGGTTATGGTCGTAGACCCGGTTGGCCGACGGAGGTGGCAGACGCACGTCATGGGCGACGACGGCGAGATACTCGACATCAAGATCGCTGATCTGAAGGCGACCGCACCCGCCTTCCTCACCGAGAGCGCCGCGCTCGGCCGCGCGCTCCATGACCTGAAGCTCGCACTGGCCAACGCCGGGTCCGCCTGGGGGAACGACGACCAGGGCACCGACTTCCATGAGGCGTACGGCCCTCGCGTCCGTCAGATCGAGGACTCGACGAAGATCCTCACCGAGGGACTGGCCAGCATCCACCTCGCCATGTCGGACATGGCCGACGGCCACATCGAGAACGAAAAGCTGGTCCGTTCGATGTTCAGCAGGATCCAGGTCGATCCCCGCGGTGGCAAGGGCGACGATCAGTGAGCGTTGCCGACAAGGCCCGGGAGGTCGTCCAGGACCTCACGGGGATGTGGTGGCCCGACGCCGACGAGGGCAAGCTGCGCGATGCCGCGAAGGCATGGCGGGGCTTCGCAGACGACGTCGAAGAGGTGACCGCCGCCGCGAACAGGGCTGCTCGCACCATCATCGAGCACAACAGGGGCGAGGCCGTCTCGGCCTTCGACGACCCGTACTGGCGCCGCTACTACCACGGCGGGAGGGGCTGGCTGCAGGACCTCGTCGACGGCGCCCGCGCCATGGCCAAGGCCTTGGAGACGTACGCCGACGCCGTACACGGAGCCAAGAAGACGCTCGAACACGAGCTGGAGATCGTCGGCGCGACCATCGCCGCGGGCACGGCCCTGGCAATTTTCACCGCGGGTATCTCCGAGGGTGCCGCCCTGGCCGCCGCGGCGACGGTCACAGAACTCGCCGGCACCCTCGGTGTTGCTGTCTCCACCGAGATCGCCACCATCGCCGGCACCACCCTGGCCACCGCCGCCTTTGCCGGCATCGAGTCCGTCACCGTCGACCTCGCCGTCACCCAGCCCATCGCCATGGCAACCGGCGAGCAGAAGGACGGGCTCAACCTCGACGAGGCTCAAAGTGCTGGAGTGTACGGCGCGCTGACCGGCGGTCTCCTCGGCGGAGCC
Organism: Streptomyces sp. NPDC002690; assembly: GCF_053592415.1. Taxonomy (NCBI): domain Bacteria; kingdom Bacillati; phylum Actinomycetota; class Actinomycetes; order Kitasatosporales; family Streptomycetaceae; genus Streptomyces; species Streptomyces sp. NPDC002690. Next base: position 2,982 of record NZ_JBSFVR010000367.1, read on the forward strand.
GGAGCCACCTACCAAGTTTCCAGAGCTGGGGGGTTATCCAGTTTCTTCGACGACATCGACGTCGGCCTCGGGGGGCCGCGTACGGCTCTCGCCGGAGTCCCGGGCGGCCTCTCGGGCGTCTCTGGTGACCTCGCGAGCGGTGATGCGTACGCGATGCGAGTCAGTGGTTCCGGCGGCGGTGCGGGCACAGGCCCTGGAAGAGGCCCCTGGCCCTCGGTGAGCAGTGTCGAGGGACCCGCAGCCGGCAAGGACCTCAAGCCCCCAAATCCCCGGCATACGGTCTCGGGAGCAGGCAGTGGCGAGGTCAGAAAGGTGAGCAGCATCATCCTTCGCGGCTACGAAAAGGATGTCACCCAGGACATCGCCGACATCGCCGCCGGCAAGGCCACCTACAACAAGGCCATCAGCCGCTACGAGATCAATGGACGGACGTACGGCGTCGAGGAGACTGGAAGGACTTACCCGGACGGCGGCACGGGTATCGCCAAGCTGGACGCGAACGAGTACGCCGCCCTGCAGCAGATCGTCAAGGCCAAGGGTGACCTGAGCGCTGCGCCGCAGTTGACCAGAAACCCCCGCTTCACGAACAACCCGGGCATCGTAGAGAAGGCCCTGGCCATCTATAACGGGACCTATCAATGACCTACAACTTCCTCACCGTCGAATCGCTCCACCTCGACAACCTCGCCGCGGCGCTCGCGCAGTGCCTGCGCGTGAGCGTGCAGGACGTGGACGTCGCGGACGAGGACACCGACCAGGACCTGCGCAACTGGGATGCCCTGGTGCTGTGCGAGAAGACGGTGGTGTCGGGCGATGTCTCCACGTCTCTGGACATCTACGTCCAGAATTCCGTGCAACCACAGCCCACCGAACGTGATGTGGCATCCGCCTTGGCACGGTTGATGCCCGCCCTGGTCCTGTTTCCGGCAGAGGAGGCCCCGCCGAGTGCCTACTGGCTGGCGGCAGAGGACGGGCTTGTCACACGGGTGCGACTGAATGCATCTGACGACGAGGAGTCGGGCTACACGATCGACACCGTCGAGGCCCCCGTGGCGCGGCTACCGCAGGTCCCGGTCGCCCGCATCCCCGAGGTGGTCCGGGAGCAGCCGATCGCCACACCTCTCGCTGCCGCCTTCAACGCACACCTTCAGCGCTTCCAGCTTGAGGAGACCAGAACTCCTGGGACTGCGCAGTGGCTCGCAAACGATCGCCTGTGTGCTTGGGAGAAACTGGTCCGGCAGCTGGAATCGGACTGGGCGCCGTCCGGTTGGTGTCCGCCCGATCTCTACCGCGAACGCCTGGAAGCACGAGACGAGCTGGACCGCGTCCGGGATCAACTCCCGGACAACGTAGTTGCGTTGCTCGAGAGTGCGCTCGAGCCCCTGGACGCACTGTTCGCCGAGTTGACCGTGGAGGATACCGGCCTGCTCCGCAAGGAGCTGCTTCGGCCTGACGACAGGGCCTCGGCACTCGCCTGGTGGTGGGCCCGGCACCCCGAGCCCCTGCCATGGTGACACGGCAACGCCCCTCTGCCGACCCGGGCGATCAAGGTACGGCGTCAGCACCACCCACGCATGCGCCACCGCCCACCGCTGCCCCGTCCAAGCCCGAGCGCTCGTCGAACGCGGCATGGCGCGCCGGAACACCTGACAGGTCTTCCGGAGATCCCTGGACCAGCAGGACGATTCCGTTCGGCCATGGCCGAACGGAATCGCGGGCAGCGTCACGCCAACGCGCACCGCGTCATACATATGCGCCCGTTCGTCCGCTTTCCCAGCAAAGCCGCAGGTCACGATCGGAGTACAGAGCAGGTTCGAGTCCCGTCACTCACGGCTGAAGAAGGCCGGCGGCGCCCGACCCGCGGCCGTGGAACACCGGCTCTCCCGTCGGGGGAGGCACGTTTGCCCGTAGCGGGGAAAGCCGTGCGGGCTCCCGGACCGGGCACCCCTGCCCGCGCCCTCGGGGCAGGGGTGTTTCGGTCCGGTCAGACCGCCGGGCCGGGGTGGTGCGGTTCGGCCTGGTGGTCCCGGGGCGCCTCGGGCAGGTGGGGCTGCTCCTTCCTGGAGCCGCTGACCTCGGCGGTCAGCTCGGTCACCAGCGCGACCAGATCGGTCGGGCGGTCCGGTCCCCACCAGTCGCCGAGCATCTCGGCGAGGGAGTCCTCGCGGGCCCGGGAGAGCCGTACGACCGCCTCCGCACCCGGCTCGGTGAGCACCAGCTGCACGCCGTCGCGGCGCGCGAGTCCGCGCCCCTCCAGTTGGCGGGAGGCGTCGATGATGACCTTCAGCGGCAGCGGGGTGACGTCGGCGAGCCGGGCGGGCTCGACCGCCCCGTGCCGCTTGATGCGCAGCAGCAGCCAACTGGCGGCGGGCAGCAGGTCGTACCCGGCGCGGGCGGTGATCTTCTCGTAGATCTCGCGCCGCCCCTCGCGGGTGGCGAGGACGGAGAGGGCGCGGGCGCACTCGTCGTAGGAGGAGCGTTCGACCGGGTTCGAGGCCAGGGTTTCGGTGGTGTCGGGCGCGGTGACCGAGCCGCGCAGCTTGTCCTCCCTGAGGAACCACGCGACGACGAACGCGATCAGCACGATCGGGGCCGCGTAGAGGAACACGTCGGTGATGGAGGTCGCGAACGCGTCGAGGACGGCGGGCCGGAGGTCGGCGGGAAGCTGACCGATGGCGCGGGGGTCGGCCGCCAGCCCTCCGGCGTCGACGTCCGGTGGCAGCGCCCGGCCGGCGAGCGCGTCCGCGAGCCGGTCGTTGAGCAGAGTGGTGAAGATGGTGCCGAAGATGGCGACCCCGAAGGAGGCGCCGATGGACCGGAAGAACGTGGCGCCGGAGGTGGCGACGCCCAGGTCCTCGTAGGGGACGGCGTTCTGCACGACCAGCACCAGGACCTGCATCACCAGGCCGAGGCCGGCGCCGAAGACGAAGAAGTAGGCGCTCATTTCCCAGGTGGAGCTGTTCACGTCGAGCCGGTGCAGGAGCAGCAGTCCGATCGCGGTGATGGCGGTGCCGAGGAGCGGGAACACCTTCCAGCGGCCGGTGCGGCTGACGATCTGCCCGGAGCCGGTGGAGGTGAGCAGCAGCCCCAGCACCATCGGCAGCATGTGCACGCCGGACATGGTCGGGGTGATGCCCTTCACGACCTGGAGGAACGTCGGGAGGTAGGTCATCGCGCCGAACATGGCGAAGCCGATGACGAAGCTGATGAGGGCGACGAGGCTGAAGGTCCTGATCCGGAAGAGTTTCAGGGGCAGTACGGGTTCGGCGGCGCGCCGCTCGACGGCCACGAAGACGATCAGCAACACCACGGCGAGGACGGCCAGCCCGATGATCTGCGCGGAGCCCCAGTCCCAGGTCGTACCGCCCAGGGAGGCCACCAGGACCAGGCAGGTCGCCACGGCCGCGATGAGGAAGGTGCCGAGGTAGTCGATGGTGTGCTTGGTCCGTCTGACCGGGATGTGCAGGACGGCGGCGATGACGATCAGCGCGACCACACCGATCGGGAGATTGATGTAGAACACCCAGCGCCAGGAGAGATGTTGGGTGAAGAGGCCGCCCAACAGCGGTCCGAGCACGCTGGTGACGCCGAAGACGGCTCCGAACAGCCCCTGGTACTTGCCGCGTTCCCGGGGCGGCACGATGTCGCCGACGATGGCCATCGAGAGCACCATCAGTCCGCCGCCGCCGAGCCCCTGGAGAGCGCGGAAGCCGATCAGCTGCGGCATGTTCTGCGCGAGGCCGCAGAGGGCGGAGCCGATCAGGAAGATGACGATGGCGGTCTGGAAGAGCTTTTTACGTCCGTACTGGTCACCGAGCTTGCCCCAGAGCGGGGTGGCCGCCGTCGCCGCCAGCATGTAGGCGGTGACCACCCACGACAGGTGCTCCAGCCCGCCGAGCTCGCTGACGATCGTGGGGAGTGCCGTGGAGACGATCGTCTGGTCGAGTGCGGCGAGCAGCATGCCGAGCAGCAGCGCACCGATGGCCACCAGGATCGTCCGCGTGGACCGCCCTTCCCCGGGCGCGAGCGGCGGACTCGACTGCTGGGCCATGGGTGTCTCCTCGGATCTCCAGGTACACACCATCCTTACCTCTATGTCCGCTTATGGCCTGCTGAGCGGTGACACCGCGTCGAACGCACGCTCGGCGCACTGCATAATCCAAGACAATTCAAGGGGAGGGGACCCACGATGACGGGACAGACGTGCCCGAACTGCGGCGGCCTGCGCGACAGCAGACCGCCGGTACCCGGGCCGGGCGCGACACCCGCCTGCGGATGCGCCGCCGCAGGCACCGGAGCGGCACCGCAACCGGCGGAGACCACCACCGGGAAAGCCGGGAAGGCCGACGAGACAGCCGCGGCCGAGGACTTCGACCCGCTGCGGATCAGGCCCTACGTGACGCTGCCGAACGCCGACGGGTCGGCGCGGGAGGCCGACGGGGCGGCGGCCGTTTCCAGGGGCCTCCACACAGGAGTCGCCGGAGATAGTATGGAGTCCAGTGCTTTATCAACAAAACAAGTG
>NZ_JBSFVR010000368.1:0-7482 GCF_053592415.1 Streptomyces sp. NPDC002690
GCCCCGGAACACCTCACGGCCCGGTGCGCGAAGAGCGGGCACGGAAGCGGCCCCGTCCGGCGGCTACCGGGCGGTGGCCGGCTCTCCATCCGGTCACCGTGTGCCGTGCTCCACCGAAACGGAGGCGGCGGCACCCGCGCCGAAGACGATCCGGGTGACCGCCCCGTCCTCGGCCCAGGCCACCTCCACGGTGTCCCCGGCACCCCGGGCGTCCACCGCCACGTTCACCCCGCTCACCGCCGTTCCCACCGGAGCCGGCTCCGCCTCGCCCGTCAGCGAGGCCAGGGCCACCAGCACCACCGTGCCCTCGGCGTCCACGGCCAGCCGGGGCATGACCGCCCAACGGGTGTACGCCGTGCCTTGCGGGGCGCGCACCTCCTCCTCGGACTCCCAGCCGTACAGCCCGTGCAGCACCGAGCGCGGCGACGCCTCCGGGGCCGTCGCCCAGCCGGTCTGTTCCAATCGGGCCCCCGCCGGGACACCGAGGAGCCGGTGGACCCGGAGTTCGTAACGGCCCCGTACGAAGGTGACGCTCTCCACCCGCAGTCCGGGGACGGCCGGCGGCTGACCGGGAAAGACCGGCATGTGCCAGGAGGCCGCCCAGCCCCAGCCGTCCCCGTGCCCGGCTCCCAGGGGGTGGATCCGGCGACGGACGCTACGGGCGGCGCCGACCCGGACGGAGAGATGGTTGTCCGCCACGTTCACCGGCGAGGAGGGACCGGTCGCCGTGGAGTACGCGAACCGCCCGTAGTGCGGGTCCGCCTCCGCCGCCGACTCGCCCTCGTGCGGGCGGACATGGTCGCTGCCGTGGTTGTGCAGCCGGACGATCCCGTCCGCCCGGGTCGACTGCACCAGCAGCCCGGGCGCCGGCAGCGACAGCACCCGGTCCGGGCCCTCGCTCGGCGCGGGCTCCTCCGGCGCGGTCCACAACGGGTGGTCCGCCGGGGCGAGCAGCGAGACGAACGCCTTCGACGCCCAGTACGGCGAGGCCGGACCCGAGTAGTGCTGGAGCGTCGCCCCGTGCGGGCCGTGCCACCCGAGGCTCAGCAGCCCGTCCTCGCCGGTCGCCCCGCGCTCCAGGAAGTACCGGAGCGAACCGCTGACCAGCCGCCTCGACGCCCCGGGGGAGAGCGGGGTGTGCCCGGAGACCGCGCCCATGCCGACCGCCGCGCCCGCCGCGAACCGGTAGGCGAGGGACCGCCCGAAGTGCATCGGCGCCCCGTCCGCGCCGAACATCAGGGAGAAGCTCTCCAGATGCTCGCGCAGCCTGCCGCCGTAGTGCGCGAGGAGCTCCCGGTCGCCCGAGAGATGCGCGTCCAGCACCGGATAGAGGTGCAGCGCCCAGCCGTTGTAGTGGTCGAAGGCGCGCCCGTCCCCGTCCGCGTACCAGCCGTCGCCCCGGTACCACCCCTCCAGCAGGTCCAGCGCGCGGGCCCGCGCCCGGGCGGTCTCCGCGTCGCCCCGGCCGACGGACTCCAGGAACCCGGCGACGGTGAAGGGGAAGAGGTACCAGTTGTTGGGCGCGGGGGTGTGCCGCAGCGATCCGCGCAGCCACTCCTCCGCCCGGTCCTGGGTGCCGCCGTCGAGCCGGTCCCAGAGCCACGGTCGGGTCAGCCGCAGGCCGAGGGCGACGGACGCCGACTCCACCATGGGCTGGCCGAAGACCGTGTGGTCGCGGATGAGCGGCCAGGACTCGGTGTCGTCGCGCCCGGGGGTACGCGTACCGGCGGCGAGACCGTCCGCGTACCGGTCCAGCCAGCCGTGCGGGTCCTTGCCCTCGGCACCCGCGACCCGGAACGCGGCGGCGAGGAAGGTGCGCGCGTACCCCTCCAGTCCGTCGGAACGGACCCCGGAGCCCGAGGGGCGGCCGGGCAGGTCGAGCATCGCCCGGCCGGGCGTGGCCCACTGCCAGGCCGCGTGCAGCAGTCCGTCCGCGGCGGCCTCCCAGTGCGCCCGGGTGTAACCGGTGAGAGGGCTCAGCGCGCGGTCGTCGTGGGGGAGTCGGAAGGGGAGCGGGAGCGGGGCGGTGGTCATGCGAGGAAGGCCAGCCTTTCCGGTCGTACGGGATGGGCGAAACCGTCGCCCGCGGCCCAGCGCGCGACCTCACCGGTCGCCAGATCGGCCAGCCGCCGCCACTCGTTGCCCTCGGACCCGGCGAGATGCGGGGTGATCAGCGCGTTCTCGCACTCCCAGAGCGGGTGGCCGGCGGGCAGCGGGTCCGGGTCGGTGACGTCGAGGACCGCGCGGATGCGGTCCTGGCGGAGTACGTCGGTGAGGGCGTCCTGGTCGACGACCGCGCCGCGCGCGGTGTTGACCAACGTGGCGTCCGGCCGCATGGAGGTGAGCAGTTCACGGCTGACGAGTCCGCGGGTGCCGGGCAGCAGCGGGGTGTGGACGCTCACCACGTCGCTGCGGGCGAAGAGTTCGGCGAGCCCGGTCCCTTCGACGCCGAGCGACGCCGCCTCCTCGGCGGACACGTACGGATCGTGCAGCAGCACCCGCAGGTCGTACGGGCGCAGCAGCTCGATCACCCGCCGACCGATCAGCGAGGCGGACAGGATGCCCACGGTGCGGCGGTAGTTGCCGACGTCGTGGGGGGTGCGCAGCATGTCGGTCCGGGCCCGCGTGACGCGGAACTCCCGGGCGCGCTCCAGAACCCGCTTCCCGGAGAGCAGGATCATCGCGACGGTGTACTCCGCCACCGGCAGCGCGTTGGCGGCGGCGGCCGAGGACACCGCGATACCGCGCGCCCAGCAGGCGTCGGTGACGAGGCCACGCACCGAGCCGGCCGTGTGGACGACGGCCCGCAGCCCGGGAGCCGCCGCGAGCACCCGCTCGTCGATCGGCGGGCAGCCCCAGCCCGTGATCAGGATCTCCGCGTCGGCCAGGGCCGCGCGGGCCCGGTCGGTGGTGAAGTCGTCCAGGGCGGGCACCGGCGCGAGCTCGCAGACCTCGCCGAGCGCGACGAGAGCCTCCGGCAGGAGCACCGCCGCCGCCGCGTCGGGCTTCATGGCGAGCACGGCGCGCGGCCTGCGGGGTGTACGGGGGGAAGCGGAACTGTGCATGTCTCTCCTGGTACGGGGGCGTTCGCGGAGCGCCCCGGGGGGACGGGCCGCGCCGGCCGCCGGGGCGGGGCGGTCGGCGGGACCGCCCCGGGGGGACGAGCCGCGCCGGCCGAGCTACTTCACGGCGCCCGCGGTGAGCCCCGACCGCCAGAAGCGCTGGAGCAGGGCGAACGCGAGGATCAGCGGGACGATGGCGAGCAACGAGCCCATGATGACGACGGGGTAGTACTCCGGGGAGACCGACGCCGAGCTGTTCCAGGTGTACAGGCCGAGGCTGACCGGATACAGGTCCTGGTTCGAGAGCATCACCATCGGCAGGAAGAAGTTGTTCCAGATGGCGGTGAGTTGGAAGAGGAAGACGGTGACCAGACCCGGCCCCAGCATCCGCATCGCCACCTTGAAGTAGGTGGCCAGTTCGCCCGCACCGTCCACCCGGGCGGCCTCCAGCACCTCGTTCGGTACGTACCCCTGGCTGAAGATGCGGCCCAGGTACACCCCGAACGGGTTGAAGAGCACCGGGATGAAGACGGCCCAGAAGGTGTTGACGAGCCCCGCCTTGGACGCCATCAGATAGAGCGGCAGCGCCAGGACGGTCTGCGGCACCATGACGGCCGCGAGGACCAGCCCGAACATCTTCTCCTTGTGGCGGAAGCGGTACTTGTCGAAGGCGTACCCCGCGGCGATGCTGATCAGCGCGCCCAGGGCCGCGCCCAGCACCGCGTACAGCAGGCTGTTGGCGTACCAGCGCCCGTACAGACCCGCGTCCATGGAGAACACGTCCTTCAGGTTCTGGACGAACGAGAAGCCCTTCAGGGAGAGGACGTTGCTCTGGAAGAGCGCGTCGCGGTCCTTTGTCGCGGCGAGCACCAGCCACAGGACGGGCAGCAGGGTGTACAGCACCGAGATGCCCACCACGAGGTTGACGACGGCCCGTCCGGTCAGCCCCGGCCGCCGGGCGGCGGAGGCGGAATCGGAGCGACGGGAGGTGGTACGGGGTACGGCCGGAGCGCTCATCGGGCGTCCTCCTCGGCTGCGTCGGCGCGGTTCGTCCACCGGGTGACGCCGTAGGACAGCGCCACCGTGAAGGCCAGCAGGATCACCGAAGCGGCAGCCGCCAGGCCGTAGTTGTTACGGGTGAACGCGGCGTCGTAGATGTACATGCTGGGGGAGAAGCGGGAGTTGATCATCGGGGTGGACTGACCGAGCAGCATCGGCTCGGTGAAGAGCTGGAGCGCGAAGATCAGCGTGAACATCGCCACCATCACGATGGACGAACGCACCAGCGGCGCCTTCACCTGGAGCGCGGTGCGCACCGGCCCCGCGCCGTCGACCACCGACGCCTCGATCACCTCGCGCGGCACGGCCTGCAACGCGGCGTAGAACACGACCATGTTGTAGCCGAGATTGCTCCACAGCGCGATGTTCACGATCGAGGGCACCACGGTGTGCACCCCGAGGAAGTCGACCGTGATGTCCGCCTTGCCGAGAAGGTCGATCACCGGACTGATCCCCGGCGTGTAGAGGTACAGCCAGATGATCGCGGCGATGATGCCCGGCACCGCGTGCGGCAGGAAGAGCGCGAGCTGCGCCGAGGCGCGCAGCCGCACCACGCCCGAGTCCAGCAGCAGGGCCAGCGCGAGCGCGCCGATCACGATCAGCGGGATGTAGATCAGGCAGTACAGCGCGACGATGCCGAGACCGCCGAGGAAGGTCGGGTCGGTGAGCACCGCGACATAGCTGCGCACTCCGACGAACACGGTCTTCTCGGGTCCGAAGCCGAGTCCGGGTTGGTCGTCGCTGAAGAAGCTCAGCCAGATCGCGGTGCCGACCGGGATGAGGAAGACAATCACCAGGAGGACGAAGAACGGCGTCATCAGAGCGCCCGCGGCGCCGAGTTCACGCCGGCGCGCCGTCACGCGGCCGGCCCCCGCCCGGGCGGGCGGTGCGGGACGCACGGTCCGCCCCGCACCGCTCACGGGTACGACGGGCGGGGTGGTGCTGGTGCTGGCCATGGGGGTCACCTGCCTCTCTGCTGCGTAAGGACACCGGTACCGCGTGGGGTCGGACCGGCGGGGCGGTGGTGCGAGGGCACCCGGGGGCGGCTCACGTGGAACGCTCGCTGGTGGCGAGGCCGAGCGCCCGCAGATCGGGCATGGTGCCCTCCTGCGCGGCTTCGATCGAACTCAGCAGCGAGCCCTTGCCGCCGCTCGCCCGGGCAAACCCGTCCTGCATGACCTTGCCGGTGGCGGTCATCCGGGGGCCCCAGATCCAGCCCTCCCGCACGATGCGCGCCTGCTCCTCGAAGACCCGGTAGATGTCCTGGCCCGCGTAGTAGGAGCGGTCGAACGCCTGGCTGCCCACGGAGACGAGGCCGGGCGCGGCCGGATACTGGCTGCTCGCCCCGCTGGAGAGCCGGGCCCGCAGCGCGTCGGGATGCGAGACCTGCCACTCGATGAACTCCATCGCGGCCTCCGGGTGCGCGCAGTCCTTCGTCACCGCGAAGGTGGAACCGCCGTGTGTCCCGTTGGACGGGTTCGCCACGTCCCACTGCGGGAACGGCGCGATCGCCCACAGCCCCTTCTGGCCCGGGCGCGCCTTCATCTGGGCCCCCGCGTCCCAGGCGCCACTGAGGCGGACGAGCACCGATCCGTTGCCGATCTGCGCGTCGCTCTGCCGGCTCTCCACGGCGTTCATGAACACCTGGTCCCGGTCGATGAGCCGCTGCCAGTACGCGGCGACGCGTCGGGTCGGGGCGTCGGCGAGCGAGACGTTCCAGGTGCCACCGGTGGTGGAGAACCACTGGGCGCCCGCCTGCCAGGCGTACGCGGCCATCTGCGTGGCACCGTCGGTGGGGAAGAGGACGAGCCGCCGCTCACCGCCCTTGCCCCGGACGGTCGCCGCCGCCTCCTCGAACTCGTCCCAGGTGCGCGGCACCCGGAGCCCGTACTTCTCGAACAGATCGGTGCGGTAGTGCATCACCATCGGTTCGAGGTCGAGCGGGACGGAGAAGATCTTGTTGTCGAACGTGGTGAGCCCCAGTGCCTGCGGCAGCAGCTTCGCGCGGAGCGTGTCGCTGACGAGCCCGGTGAGGTCCCGGGCGACACCGTCGATGGCGAACCCGGGTACCTGCGGGTACTCCAGGGTGGCCACGTCCGGGGCGTTGCCGGCCCGGGCGGCGTTGCTGAGCTTGGCGTAGCCGCCCTGACCGCCCGAGGGGATCTGCTGGAAATCGACCTCGACGGTGCGGTGACCGCGGTTGAAGGCGTCCACCACTTCCTGGCTGCCCCGCAGGGCGGACCAGAAGGTGATGCGGACCTTGCCGCCCTTGCTGCTGGTGCTGTTGCTGCCGGTGGTGCTCTTGGTGTCTGTACTGCTCGTGCTCGGCCCCGATGTCCCGCCGCCGGAGCAGGCACTGAGTGCACCTGCCACCGGCAGCGAGGCCATCGTGGCCAGCACGGACCGACGACTCTGTCGATCAGGCATGCGCGCCTCCCGCGGCTCCTGTTCGGGACAACGGGAATCCTGATCGCCTGATCGTAAGCGGTCAATAGATCGATCAGAAGAAATGTAAAGCGGTCAAACGATCGGTCCGTGTGGTGGGTTGCCCCATGCCCGCGCCGAACCGCGCACCTTCAGTTCCGGCAGCAACTCCGTGCGCCGCACCGGCCCTCGCGCTCCTGCGGATCCACCCAGCCGGTACAGCAGCAGTTCGGCGGCGGCCCGCCCGATCTCCGCCTTCGGCGGCGAGACCGCCGTCAACGGCGTGGTGCCCAGCGCCGCCACCACATCGTCGTACGCCACCACCGAACAGTCCTCCGGCACTCGCACCCCGCTCTCGGACAGCCGCTGGACCAGCATCAACGCGTCCACGTCACCGTGCAGCACGGCCCCGGTGGCACGGCGCTCCCGCAGCACCGCCGCCAGGTCCACCGCCGTACCTGCCTCGCCGCGTCCGCCGGGGCGCCCTTCGCCCCGTTCGCCTCCCCCGTCGTACCTGCCCTCCGAGGCGACCGCGTCCGGCGAACTGAGCACCACGTGCCAGTCCTCCACCTCCGGTCGCGCGGCGGCGATCTCCGCGAAAGCCGCCCGGATGCTCCGGGCGGTCGGGCTGTCGTCCCGGGCGGCCAGCACGATACGGCGGTGTCCCAGGGACACCAGGTGGTCGACGGCGAGATGGACGCCGTACCAGTGGTCGGAACAGACCGAGTCCAGGGCGTGCAGCGCACTCCCCGGGCGGGGCCTGCGCTCCATCAGCACGGTGGGCACGCCCACTTCGGCCAGCCACTGGTTGTCCGACTCCTCCCACGCGGCGCCGCGCCAGCGCGGCGCGATCAACAGCCCCCGAGCGCCGGCCGCGAGCGCCTGCTCCACCAGGGGCCGCTCGGTCCCCCGGGCCTGCGGGGCGATGTGCAGCGCG
>NZ_JBSFVR010000369.1:0-7389 GCF_053592415.1 Streptomyces sp. NPDC002690
CCCGCGGCCGGGGGCCTTCGTGCTCCGGGGACGCGTCGGCGGGGGCGTCGGGTGTGCCTCCTCAGCCCGCGAGCTGGGACACCGAGGGCACCTGGTTCGTCACTTGGGCGCCGGCGTTCTTCCCGGCGTCCTTGACGCCGCCGATGATGTCTTCGAGGGTGCCGATGTCGGAGTCCCCCGCCTGGCCCTTGCGGAACTTGGTGGCCAGTTCCTTGAGGGATTCGATGCCCGCGGCGAGCGGGGCGACGGCCTGGGAGAGGAGCGGGTCGGCCTTGGCGTTGTCCGCCGCGGCCTTCAGGCGGTTGTACGCGAACCCGCCCGCGAGGCCCGCCTTGGTGACGGCGAAGGTCCGGCCGTCGGCGCCCTTCTTGAACTTGCCCGCGCGGTAGGGCTTCACGATCCACTGGTACGCGGCGCCGGCCGCGAGGCCCGCGTTGGCGACGAAGCGGGTCTTGGCGAGCCGCTGTTTCTCGGCGGTCGCCGTGGGGGCGACGATCGAGGCGTCGGAGGAGACCATCTGCTTGTCGTTGCCGCTGTCGCAGGCGGTGGCGCCCACGAGCAGGGCGCAGACGAGCAGGAGCGCCGCGGGCAGGCGGCGGGGCGGTACGGGACGGGGCACGGCGGGCCTTCCTGACCGGGCGGCGGGGGTCGTCCGGCGGGGATACCGGCGCTCCCCGTCAGGCTCGCCCGGGGCACGGAAGGGCGCCACCGGGTTCGGCCGTCCGGGTTTCAGGCCGGAAACAGCGGCAATCCGGTGTGCATGTCCTACAGACGAGGCTCAGGAAGCAGTACCGCGGGGCGTGCGATCGCCGTCGTCGCGGACGTCATGGCCTTCATCATCATTCTGTGGATCCTGATGTACCTGTTCGACGCCAACAGGGGCAACGAGCTGGTGCAGTTCGTCCAGGATTCCGCCCGATGGCTGGCCGGCTGGTCGTACGACCTGTTCACCTTCGACGAGGCGTGGGCGCGGGTGGTCGCCGGATACGGTCTGGCCGCCGCCGTCTATCTCTTCGTCGGCCACGCGGTGGCGGGACGGCTGGGTCGTACCTGAATCACCGACGCGCCCCGGGGTCAGGAGCAGCAGTCGGGCTCCAGGCCCCTCGGCAGTCGCTCTCCCCCGAAGACGGCGGTGGTCGCCTCGTCCCCCCCGAGTGCGGCCACCGCGAGCAGCAGTGATCCGGCGGTCCAGGTGGTGAGTTCCTCGGGCCAGAAGGCGCGTTCGCCCTCGAAGACGTATCCGGTCCAGTAGAGCCCGCCCGGCTCGCGCAGGTGCTGGATGGACTGGAGGATCTCCAGGGCCCGGTCGGATTCGCCCATCACCCAGAGAGCCAGGGCGAGTTCGCAGCTCTCTCCGCCGGTGACCCAGGGGTTGGGGAGCACGCAGCGCACCCCGAGGCCGGGTACGACGAACTCGTCCCAGCGCTCGTCCATCCGCTTCTGGGCCGCGGCGCCGGTCACCGCTCCGCCGAGGACCGGGTAGTACCAGTCCATCGAGTAGCGGCCCTTGTCGAGGAAGCGCTCCGGGTGCGCGGCGATGGCGTGGGCCAGCGCTCCGGTCGCCAACTCCCAGTCGGGCTGGGGCTCTTCGCGTCGCTCCGCGAGTGCGAGGGCGCAGCGCAGGGCGTGATGGACGGAGGAGGAGCCGGTCAGCAGCGCGTCGGTGACGGCAGTACCGTCCGCTTCGCGCTTCCAGCCGATCTGACCCCCGGGCTGCTGGAGTCCGAGGACGAACTCGATCGCGGCGAAGACCATCGGCCACATCCGGTCGACGAACGCGTCGTCCCCGGTGGCGAGGTAGTGGTGCCAGACGCCGACGGCCACGTACGCGCAGAAGTTGGACTCCCGGCCGCGGTCGGTCGGCCGTTCCGGGTCGCCGTCGTGGTAGGCGGCGTACCAGGAGCCGTCCTGGTTCTGGCTGCGGGCCAGCCATTCGTAGGCGCGTTCGGCCGCCTCGTGCTGGCCCGCGGCGTCGAGGGCCATCGCGGCCTCGGTGTGGTCCCACGGGTCGAGGTGATGGCCGCGGAACCAGGGCAGCGCGCCGTCCTCGCACTGCACGGCGAGCAGCGCGGCAACGGTCGCGGATGCCTGATCCGGCGTCAGGACGCCGGGCAGGACGAGATGTTCGGTCCGTTCGGGGAGGGTCACGCCTCTGCCTTCGGGAGGTGCGGCTTCGTCGCGTACGCCACGAAGCTCTTTCCGACGACCGGGTTGAGCAGCTGCTCGGCGACCCGGGTCACCGCGGGCTTCTTCATGATGTCCCACACCAGCAGCTTGTGGTAGGCGCGGACCGGCAGTGCCTTGTCGTTGTCCACGCCGAAGGCGCATTTGAGCCACCAGTACGGCGAGTGCAGCGCGTGGGCGTGGTGGGTGCCGTACGGCTTGAGTCCGGCCTCACGGATCTTGCGGAGCAGTTCGTCGGCCTTGTAGATGCGGATGTGGCCGCCCTCGACCTCGTGGTAGGCGTCGGAGAGGGACCAGCAGACCTTCTCGGGGCCGTAGCGGGGCACGGTGATCGCGATGCGTCCGCCCGGCTTGAGGACGCGGACCATCTCGGCGAGGACGCCCTTGTCGTCGGGGATGTGCTCCATCACCTCGGAGATGATGACGACGTCGAACGAGGCGTCGGGGAAAGGCAGGTTGAGGGCGTCACCCTCCATGGCGGTGGCGGTCGCGCCGGCCGGGGCCTCGCCCTCGGCCTTCATCGCGGCGAACCACTTGGCGACCTCGCGGATCTCCTCGCCGTTCTGGTCCAGGGCCACGACCTGGGCACCGCGCCGGTAGCACTCGAAGGCGTGCCGGCCGGCGCCGCAGCCGAGATCGAGCACACGGTCGCCTGCGGCGAGCGGGAAGCGGGTGAAGTCGACGGTCAGCACGGGGGCCTGCCTTCGAGGTCGGTGGTACGGGCACGAGCGGGGGCTGGGGCTGAGTCGGCTGAGCCGTGGCGGGGGGTCATCTGCGAACGCCCCGGGCGGCGATGGCCCGGCGGTACAGGTCGGCGGTGCCGGCCGCCGCCCTGGCCCAGGTGAAGTTGGCCAGTACCCGCGCACGGCCGGCCGCGCCGAGCCGGGCGCGCAGTTCCGGGTCGTCCAGCATCCGGGTGAGGGCGGTGGCGAGCGCGTCGGGATCGCCGGGCGGCACGGCGAGGCAGGTCTCCCCGTCGCGGCCGGTGACCTCGGGGATCGCGCCGCCGGTGGTGGCGACGAGCGGGGTGGAGGTGGCCATCGCCTCGGCGGCGGGCAGCGAGAACCCTTCGTACAGCGAAGGGACGCAGGCGATCTGCGCGCCGCGCACCAGGTCGACGAGTTCGGCGTCGCTGATGCCCTTGACGAACTCGACGGCGTCCGCGAGGCCGAGGCGTTCGATGGCTCGGGCCACGGGGCCGTCCTCGGCGCGCTTGCCGACGACGACGAGGTGGGCTTCGGGGTGGCCGGCCCGGACCTTGCCGAGCGCCTCCACGAGGTGGACGAGTCCCTTGAGGGGGACGTCGGCGCTGGAGGTGGTGACGATCCGGCCGGGCACCTCACGGACGGAGGGGTCGGGCGACCAGAGGTCGGTGTCGGCGCCGATGTGGACGACGTCGACGCGGTCGGGGCGCACCCCGAGGTCGTCGACGATCTCCTGGCGGGACGAGCCCGAGACGGTGAGGACGTGCGGCATCCGGCGGGCGACCCGCTTCTGCATGCGGGTGAAGCCGTACCAGCGGCGTACGGAGAGGGCGCGCAGGCGGGTCGGCGCGGCGGCCAGGTCGAGCCGGCGGTCGACGGTGATGGGGTGGTGGATGGTGGTGACGAGCGGGGCGCCGAGGTCGCCGAGCAGGCCGTAGCCGAGCGTCTGGTTGTCGTGGACCACGTCGAACTCGCCTCGCCGGGACCGCAGATGGCGTCCGGCCCGCAGCGAGAAGGTGAGCGGCTCGGGGAAGCCGCCGGTCCACATGGTGGCGACCTCGGCGAGGTCGATCCAGTCGCGGTACTCGCCCCGCCCGGGCGTCCGGAACGGGTCGGGCTGCCGGTAGAGGTCGAGGCTGGGCAGTTCGGTGAGCGGGACGCCCTCGTCGAGCACCGGATAGGGCTGGGCGCCGATCACCTCGACGCTGTGGCCCAGGCGTGCCAGCTCACGGCCGAGGTGGCGCACGTAGACGCCCTGGCCGCCGCAGAAGGGGTTGCCCTTGTAGGTGAGGAGGGCGATCCGCAGCGGGCGGTCGTCCGGCCCGGTGGGTGCGCCGTGTCCCGCGCCGGGGTCCGTCCTCATGGCCTCAGCGGTCACTCCCGGCCCCCTTCATCACTGCGTTTCGCCGGAGCGTAACCGCTGCCGATAATCTGGAACAAGTTTCAGACCGGCCCGTCCAATGAGGATCGAATCTACCGGCAGGTAGCGTCGACGCGACGACCGGATCAGGTGATTCGCGCCACGGCACGGAGGGGAAGAGGGTGCCCATGACCGCTGACGCCCGGCCGCCGGCACTCCCCCTCACCGCGGGCCAGCGGGCCCGCCGCGCCCGCATCCTGGACGCGACCGCGGAACTCGCCGGGCGGGGCGGCTTCGAGGCCGTCCAGATGCGGGAGGTCGCGGAGGCCGCCGGAGTCGCCCTCGGCACCCTCTACCGCTACTTCCCGTCCAAGGTGCACCTGCTGGTCGCCACCCTCCACGACCGGCTGCGGCTGCTCCGCACCACGCTGGCCGACCACCCGCCGGCCGGGCACACCCCCGGCGAGCGGGCCGCCGCGACCCTGCTGCGCGCCTTCGGGGCGCTGCGCCGCGAACCGGAACTGGCGGACGCCATGCTGCGGGCCTGGACGTTCGCCGACCGGAGCGTGCGCGCCGAGGCGGACGCGGTTTCCCGGCTGGTCAGGGAGATCGTCCTGGACGCGGCGGGACTGACGGGCCCGGACACCGGACAGC
Source organism: Streptomyces sp. NPDC002690 (assembly GCF_053592415.1). Taxonomy (NCBI): domain Bacteria; kingdom Bacillati; phylum Actinomycetota; class Actinomycetes; order Kitasatosporales; family Streptomycetaceae; genus Streptomyces; species Streptomyces sp. NPDC002690. The sequence goes on from NZ_JBSFVR010000369.1 coordinate 4,903, forward strand.
TGTCGGCGGTGCGGGTGGTCGAGCACACCTGGCACTGCACCCTCACCTCCTGGCTCTCCGGCCGCGCCCCGGCGGGGCAGGTGCGCACCGACATCGAGACGGTCTGCCGACTGCTCGACCCGTGACCTGCGGGCCCTGTGGGCGACCGGCCTCGGGGCCGGTCCTGGCTCCCCCGGTAGAGTGAACCCGTCGTTCATCACGCCCGTACGGGGGAACCGGACCGAACCGGTACCGCATCTCCCGCCCGGCCCCGGTCCGCACCGGGCCGTAGCCGTCCGTGAGCCGCCCGCGCCGCGGGCGGGGTCCGGTGCGCGGGCAGGAACGGCCGATGCCGCCGGGACGTCCGGTGGCCCGCATCCGTCGCCACAGACGGAGCCGAGCCCGGCACGGACACGTGCCCGCGCCCGGCCCCCGCAGGAGAGGCCCTCGCCAGCCATGACCGTACGCCGCGCCGCAGCCGCGCTCGCGTCCACCGCCGTGCTCCTGGCGTTCGCCGCCCCGGCGGCGCTGGCGGACTCCTCCAGTCCGTCGCCCTCCGCCTCCCCCACCGTGCCCTCCGACCCGCACGCCGGTCTGTACGGCACCTCGGACCCGACGTACGACGGGGTCTGGCGCCAGTCGCTGGCCTTCCTGGCGCAGAAGATCGAGTACGTCACGCCGTCCCTGGAGGCGGTGAACTGGCTGAAGCTCCAGCAGTGCGACAGCGGTGCCTTCGCCTCCTACCGCGACTTCCGCGAGCCGTGCGACGCCAAGACGATGACGGACACCAACGCCACCGCCGCCGCCGTGCAGGCGCTCGCCGAGCTGACCGGCGAGAAGGCGGCCGTGGAGAACGGCATCGACTGGCTGGCGTCCGTGCAGAACGACGACGGCGGCTGGGGCTACTCCGCCGGCAGCCCGAGCGACGCGAACTCGACCGCGATAGTCGCCGGCGCCTTCGCCCGTGCGGGCAAGAAGCTGGCCGACGTGACCTCGTCCGCCGGGCACACCCCGTACGACCTGCTGCGCTCCCTCGCGCTGCCGTGCGGCGGCGAGGACGGCGGCGCGTTCGCCTACCAGCCGGACAAGAAGGGCGCGCTGGCCGCCAACGCGGACGCCACGGCGGCGGCGGTGCTCGGCACCATGGGCAAGGGTCTGGCGGCCGGCAGTTCCAACGCCGGCAAGGCCCCCGTCTGCACCACCGGCACCGGCCTCACCACCGAGCAGGTCGCCCAGAACGGCGCGCACTGGCTGACCAGCGCGCTCGCCGCCTCCGGCCACCTCGACCAGGCACCCATGCCGGGCGCGGAGACCACCGACCCGCAGCCCGACTTCGGCAACACCGCCGACGCCGTCGTGGCGCTCGCCGCCTCCGGCCACCGCGACAAGGCCGCCTCCGCCGTCACCTGGCTGGAGAAGAACTCCGGCACCTGGGCGAAGCAGTCGGGCCCGGCCGCGTACGCGCAGCTGATCCTCGCGGCCCACGCGACCGGCACCGACGCCCGCGACTTCGGCGGCACCGACCTCGTCGCCCAGCTCAACGCCACCGGCCCGGCGCCCGCCGAGACCGCGATACCTTCGCCCACCCCGACCCCCGCCTCCGCCGACGCCGCTGCCGCCGACGACGGCTCCGGCGTGGGCGTGTGGTGGCTGGTGGGCGTCGGTCTGGCCTTCGGCGCCGGTATCGGCTTCCTGCTCAGCAACCGGCGCAAGGACAAGGGCGGCCGGTGACCACACCCGCGTTCCGGGATCGGGCACCGCGACGAAGCCGCGTCCGCCGCGCGGTGGCGCTCGCCCTGCTGACGGCGCTCGCGGCGGCCTTGTCGCTCTGTGTCGCGGGCACCGCCGAGGCCGCCGGGTACCGCTACTGGTCCTTCTGGGAGGGCGACGGCTCGCGGTGGACGTACGCCACCCAGGGGCCGTCCCTCGTCCGCCCCGACGACGGCGCGGTGCAGGGCTTCCGGTTCGCGGTGAGCGAGGACTCCGGCGACGCGGCCCAGCCGCGCCGCACGCCCGACTTCGCCGCCGTCTGCCAGGACACCCCCGCGAAGGACGGCAGCAAGCGCGTGGCGCTGGTCATCGACCCCGGTACGCCGGCCGACGCCCCCGCCGGGGAGCAGCCGCCCGCACTGCGCACCGCCTGCGCCCGGGTCGCCCCGGACGCGAGCACCGCCGAGGCGCTGGCCTCGGTCGCGAAGCCGCTGCGGTACGACAGCGCGGCGTTGCTCTGCGCCATCTCCGGCTACCCGGAGACCGGCTGCGGCGAGCAGCTCGCGGGCGACACCTCACCGGCGCCCACCGGGGCGGCCTCCGCGAGCTCTCCGGCAGCTTCGTCCACCGCGTCCGGCGGGTCGGCGGACGGTGACGGTGGTGGTCCGTCCGTCGGCGTGCTCGCCGGGATCGGCGCCGTCGTGGTCCTCGGCGCAGCCGCCGTCCTCCAGGCCCGCCGCCGGCGATGAGCCGCCTTCCCGCCGCGACGGGACGCCTGCGCGGCCTGCGCGCGCCCGG
>NZ_JBSFVR010000370.1:0-7375 GCF_053592415.1 Streptomyces sp. NPDC002690
TCACGCCAAACCCTCCTCAGGGATGCTGCAACCCCGCCCACCGCGAAGACATTCGACGAGTACTGCTGGGGCTGGACCTGGTCTTAAATGGTTTACCCTGCCCCGGTCCGCCGCCCAGCTCGTCGCCGTCCTCGGGGTGCTCACCGCCGGCGCGGCCTATCTGCCGCTCGACCCCGACCACCCCGAGGAGCGGCTGGCGTTCATCCGCGCCGACTCCGGCCTCACCCTCCAGGTCTCCGAGGATCCCGGGCCCGACTCCCTCGCCCCGGAACCCCTCGGCGAGCCCGGCACCCCGCCCCCCGCCCCGGCCCCGCCGGCCCTCGAAGACCCCGCGTACGTGCTGTACACCTCGGGCTCCACCGGCACGCCCAAGGGAGTCGAGGTGCCGCACGGAGCGCTGGCGAACCTGCTGGCCGCGATGGGCGAAACAGCCCACGCGCGGCCCGGGGACCGCTGGCTGGGCCTCACCTCGCTCTCCTTCGACATCTCCACCGTCGAGCTCTTCGTCCCGCTCGTCACGGGCGGTCGCGTCGTCCTCGTACCTGAGGGACGGCACCGCGACGGTGACGCGCTGACCGGCCTCGTCGAACGCCACGCGCTCACCCACGTACAGGCCACGCCGAGCGGCTGGCGGCTGATGCTCGCCGCCGGACTGCACGCCCCCGGCCTCGTTGCGCTCACCGGCGGGGAAGCGCTCCCCGCACCCCTCGCGGCCACGCTGCGCCGCGCCGTGGGGCGGCTGGTCAATGTCTACGGTCCGACGGAGACCACGGTCTGGTCGACCTCCGCCGACATCGAGGCGGACGGCCCCGTCACCATCGGCGGCCCGCTGGCCAACACCCGTACGTACGTCCTGGACGAGCGCCTGCGTCCGCTGCCGTACGCGACGACCGGCGAGCTGTACGTCGGAGGCACCGGCGTCGCGCACGGGTACCGCGGGCGGGCCGGGCTCACCGCGAGCCGGTTCGTGCCCGACCCCTTCGGCCCGCCCGGCTCCCGCCTCTACCGCACCGGGGACCTGGTCCGGCTCCGGACCGACGGAAGGCTGGAGTTCGCGGGCCGGTCCGACACCCAGGTCAAGATCCGCGGACACCGGATCGAACTCGGCGAGATCGAGACCGCGCTCTCGGGGCATCCGGAAGTGGCCCAGGCCCTGGCCGTGCTCCGCGACGGTGCGGACGGCGGACAGGACCGGCTCGTCGCCTACGTGGTGCCGGCGCCGGCCGGCCCGGCGCCGTCTCCCGACGCTCTGCGCGCCCATCTGGCCCGGAGTCTGCCGGCTGCCGCGCTGCCCGCCGTGTACGTGATGCTCGACGCCTTTCCGCTCACTCCCAACGGGAAACTCGACCGGGCCCGTCTGCCCGATCCGGCGCCGAGCCGCGACACGACGGCCGAGCGGGTCACCGCCGGCGGGGAGCAGGGCGTCGTCGCCGCCGTGCTGGAGATCTGGCGGCACGTGCTCGACCTGGAGGACCTCGGACCCGACGAGGACCTGTTCGACCTGGGCGGCCACTCACTGACGATCGCCTCCATCGCGGGCCGCATCCGCAAGGAGTTCGGCGTGTCGGTCCCCTTCGACGTCTTCTTCGACAGCCCCACCGTCCACGGTGTCGCGGCCTGCGTCACCGACCTCATGGAGGAGAACAGATGAACGCGAGCATCCGCTACCAGGTGGTGGTCAACGAGGAGGAGCAGCACGCCCTGTGGCCGGCCGAGTCGCCCCCGCCGCAGGGCTGGCAGCCGGACGGATTCAGCGGCACCGAGGACGAGTGCGTCGCCCACGTCGACGAGGTCTGGCCCGACATCAGGCCGCTGAGCCTGCGCCGCCGGCTGGCAGAGCAGGAACAGCTGTGAGCGCCGCCGCCCCCGCCACCGGGACGCGCGCCCGGCTCGCCGTGCTGATCCGCGAGGCCATGGACGGGCAGATCGGCACGGACGAACTCCTCACGTCCCGGGCGACACTGACCGAGGTGGGAGTCACCTCGCTGGGCCTGCTGAGGCTGGCCGACGCCCTGGAGGAGGAGTTCGGCGTCGAGGTCGATCTCGCCGACCCGTCCTTCTACCGGGAGACCCTGGACACGCTGGCCACCCGGGTCGACGCCGCGGACGCCGGAGCGCCCCTTGAGTGAGCCGGAGGCCCCCGCGGCGGACCTCGCGGCCGACGTGGTCGAGGTCCCCTTCGCCGGGGACCGCTCGGGGACGGCGCCGCTGACCTGGGGGCAACAGGCGATCTGGAACGCGATCCTGCGGACCGCCCCGAACGACATCTACTTCAACATCGGTCGGATCCTCCCCCTCAGGGAGCGTGGCCGAACGGTCGAACCGGTGCGGCTGACCGCCGCGGTGGCGGCGTTGATGGAACGCCACGAGGCCCTGCGGACAAGGCTGCGGGGGACGGATCGGACACCGTACCAGTCGCTGTCGGACTCGGGCCGGCTGCCGCTGACCGTGGTCGACGAACCACGGCCGGAGCACGCGGACGCCGCCGCACGACAACTGCTCGACCGGCTGAGCGCCACCCGGTTCGACTACGAACGGGAGTGGCCGCTGCGGGTCGGCGTGGTGTGCGGCGAGGGCACGGTGACGCACGCGGTGCTGGTGCTGTGTCATCTCGCCTGCGACGGACACGCCGCCGAACAGGTGGTGCGCGACCTGCGGCTGCTGGTCGTACGCGGCTCCGCCGGCCGGAAGCCGCGCGCCACCCCGCTGGACCTCGCCGTGGAACAGCACGGACCGGCGGGGGAGCGCCGCAGCGAGCGGGCGCTGGCCCACTGGGAGTCCTTCTACCGCAGCATCCCTCCGACGATGTTTCCCCAGCAGGCCGCAGCCCCCCGGACCCCCCGGTTCTGGAGCGGCCGGCTGGTGTCGGAAGCCCTCGCCATGGCCACCGACGCGCTGGCCGCCGCACATCGCGTCAGCGGGTCGACGGTACTGATGACCGGCCTGGCGGCCCTCGTCGCGGCCGACGGCGGGCACGGCACGGCCGCGATGATGCCCATCGTCGGCAACCGCACCTCCGCGGACCACCGGGATCTGGTGGCGATGCTGTCCCAGGACGCTCCGTTCCTCCTCGACACCACCGGAGCCGTACGGTTCACGGACCTGCTGCCGGTGGCGTGGCGTGCGGCGATGGCCGGGTACCGGGCCGCCGCGTACGACCCCGTCGCGTGGGAGGCGCTCCGTGAGCGGATCGGCGGGGAACGCGGCACACCTGTGCATCCGTACTGCTGTTACAACGACCAGCGGTTCTTCACACGCCCGCCGGCGGAAGGCCCCCCGCCAGGAGCCGACGAGTTGAGGGAGGCCCGGACGCGTACGCGGTTCTCCTTCCCCGCCACCCAGGAGCGGCTGGGCTGCCGCTACTGCGTCCATGTGACCGAGGAACAGGGCACGCTCGCCGTCATGCTGACCGCCGACACCGCGTACCTGCCGCCGGCGGCGATCCGGGCGCACCTGGAGGCGCTGGAGGAACTGATCACCGCAGCCGCGTGCGGGTACTCCCCGCTGCTGGCGGATCTGCCCGGGCTGCTGGGGCGCGGGGAGGGCGCCCGCACCTGACCCTCACTCCGGACCGGGAGGCTCGGGCCACCACATGGCCCGAGCCTCGGAGGGAGGACCGGTCAGGCGGACCGGGGCAGCCCGGCGGTGCTCGTGCCGGCCGGTGCGACTCCGAAGATGTCCACCGCGTGGTAATACGTCCAGGCCGTGGCGTTGCACGAGGTCAGTGTCGCGCCGGAGTAGGCGGCGCAGACGCGCTTGAGGTCGGCGTAGAGCGCGGAGTCGAGGCGCGCCTTGTTCGCGGAGAACGTGCCGGCCGCCTTGTAGTTGCGGTAGCCGAAGTCGTGGCGGGCGCAGGCCGTCTGGAACGGGAAGCCGAACGGGTTGTCGGGCGAGGTGCTGCAGTAGTCGGTCGACCAGTCGAAGCCGTAGGCGGCCCACGCGCCCTGGTTGTTGCGGGCGGCGTTCCAACTGTTGTAGCTGGAGGCGCTCGTCTGGGTCCAGGAGCTGAGTACCTGGGGCTTGTCCGCGGGTGCGGCCGAGGCGGACGCGGCGGGCAGCAGGGCGAGCGGGAGCGAGAGGGCGACGGTGCCGAGCAGCGTGGCGACCTTGCGACGCATGGCGATCTCCGTGGGGTGAGGGGGAGTCCGGGTGGGCGTGCACCTCGCGGGGTTCATGAGGCTGCTCCGAGAATGCCGTCATGGACCTGTCATGAACAGGTATTGCGCCGACTGGACGCCGCGAATTGACGGGTTCGTCGAGCGGCGGCCATGTGGGGGCGCCGCTCGTTCCGGGCGGTTGACCCGCGTCCCTCGACGGTGTCGCGCTGTTCGCCGAGTTGCTGTCGGCCTCATGGAGCCCAGCTTTCGCGACGGCTGCTGGGGACCTGTCGGCGGCAGCGTCCGCCGTCGAAGCTGAGCGGCGGAGACAAGCAGGGGTGCGCGGCCCGCACCGGCCGCCGGAGCCGGATGCGACGTGACTGGTGATGTCATGTCAGTGCAGGACGCTGACGGCGCGGGCGATGACGAGCAGTGAGGTCGTCAGTGCCGCGATGCTCTCGACGCTCATCAGCAGTTTGGCGCGGCTGGAGAGCGGCATGGTGTCGGTGGGGCTGAAGGCGGTGGAGTTCGTCACGGAGATGTACAGGTAGTCCACGAGGGTGGGCACCCAGTCCGAGGTGCCGCTCGCGCCGTCGGAGACCTCCTGGACCGCGTCGTCGTTCTCGTCCTGGGAGAACCGGAAGTCGGCCAGGGGCAGTTCTTCCCGGGGCGCCTGCGTCCGGGTGACGGGGCCTCCACGGTCCAGTTCCCAGAAGGCCAGCCCGAACACGATGATGTTGGTCAGCCACACCTGCAGGGCGGCGGTGAGCAGCGCGGGGCCGTCCTTGATGCCGGCGTGGATCAGCTCGTGGACCAGGATGCCCAGCGCGGTCATGTTGCTCGCCGCGATCACGAGCACGAGGGTCAGCGACAGAACGCGGAACGTTCGGGTCTGGCGGGTCAGACGTCTGGGATTGATCGCCACCAGCGGAACGAGGAGCAGCAGTTCCAGGCCGGGCAGTACGAACCGCGGGGCGACCAGCAACTGCTGCGGGAGAGCGAGGTAGAGGGCGATCGCCACGAGGGTCGCCACGACGGCGGGCAGCCGCGCCTCGCCTCGCCGCTCATGGCGTGGATGCCTGAACCTCGTGTCCGCTCGGCTCTTCACCATGCGCTCCTCCGTCAGCCGTGACTCCCCCGGGATCAGTTCCCTTCCCCCGATCCGGGCAGCCGTGTCCGCCACGGGAACACCGGTACCCCGGGCAGCTCACCGCCGACGCCTCGCGGCGCGCGCCGGGCACCGTCGCACCGGCCCTGGACGACCGGGAGGAGTACACCTGGGTGTTCTGCTTCTCTCCTTCCGGTTGGAGGAAGTCTCGTGAACGGGGAAACCCGAGGGAAGCGGCAGCGAAGGGGACGGCGAATGTGACGGCCCAGGAGCCCGACCCCGTGACAGCACTTCCGCCGCCGCGGACCGCCCTCACCGGCGGTGCACCGGGAAACCCAGGAGAGAAGGCATCTCGATGTACCAGGACCAGCCCCCGGCGTCGACGGACGTCCCTTCCGCGCGACTGCTACTGATCTCGGACACCCATGTGCCCTCGCGTGCCAAGCGGCTCCCCGACGAACTGCTTCGGGAGGTGGATCGGGCGGATGTCGTATTCCACGCCGGGGACTGGGTGGACGTGGCCACGCTGGACCTGCTGGAGGGGCGGGCGCGACAACTGGTCGGCGTGCACGGCAACAACGACGGACCGGAGCTTCGGGCCCGGCTGCCGGAGACCGCCCGCGTCCGGCTGGCGGGTCTGAGGTTTGGCGTCGTCCACGAGACGGGAGCGGCCACCGGCCGCGAGGCGCGCTGCGCCGCGCTCCACCCCGACCTGGACGTCCTTGTCTTCGGTCACAGCCACATTCCCTGGGACACCCTGGCACCGGGCGGGCTGCGACTTCTGAACCCGGGATCACCGACGGACCGCAGACGGCAGCCGTACTGCACGTACATGACGTGCACGGTGGCGGACGGGGCCCTCGGCGAGGTCGTCCTGCACCGACTGCCCCGGCGCTGACCACTCGCTCGGCGTGCCTCAAGGAGGCAGCCTCGTACGCGTGGACGCGGTGCTCCCCGACCTCGGGCATCCTGCGTCCGTGCTCCTGCCGCGGTCCGGCCGGACCGGTCTGGCCCGGCCGGAGAGGCGGATCAGATGTCGACGACCCGATAGGCGATGGTGTAGACGCCACCGGAGCCTTCCAGCACCCGGTACTGCGTCTCCGCGCCGAACTCGTTGCCCGTGACGGTCACCGAGCCGAGCCGGTCGTCGCCGCTGGTGCTGTCGTAGTCCCACAGCGAGAGCGTGCGGGACTCGGTCTTGCCGAGGATCAGCAGGGCGTTGCCGTTGCTCTCGTCCAGGGCACGGCGGTAGCCGGTGCCCATGGTCTGGTACGACGCGCCGGCGGGCCAGAGCTTCACGGCCTTGCCGCCGTTGGCCGCGATGTTGAGGTAGGCCTCGTCGTGGTCGCCCTCGCTCTCGTCGCCGCAGTACAGGTCGACGAGCTGGATCTGCACGTAGTCGACGGGATCGGCCTGCGCGGCGCCCGCGGCGCCCACCAGCGAGGTGAGGCCCAGCGCGCCCGCGAGGGCGAAGGTGGTCAGTGGTCGAACGGTCATGTCGTCCCCCGTGGTCTCAGGTTTTCGCCGGTCCCCCGACCGGCTCGAAGAACAGACTGCCGGACCGCCGGACGGCGCTCTACGCGCGTTCCGCTGAGCGGAACCAGCTTGCGGAGGAGGGCCGTTCAGCTCACCGAAGCCGGCTCTGGCGGATGGTCAGTAGTGCAGGACGGGAGGCAGGCGGGGTGGGGACGCGTCGGCCCGGGCGAGGGCTGTCGTGACGGCCGCGCCCGCCCGCGCCGCTTCCTGGGCCGCCCGCTGGAGCCCCCGCGCGGACAACGTCATGACAGCGATCGCGGCGACGGTCCGGTCGTCGCGCCCCCTCACCGGGAGCGCCGCGCAACACACCCCGTCCATCACCTCCGCGCACTCCAGCACCGCCCCCGGCAGCCGGCCCCGGGAGCCGGTCCGGACCTGATCGCTCAGCACCTGGCCGGCCGCGGTGTCCAGCGGGAAGCTCATCCCGTTCCGCACCGGCACCAACGGTTCCACCTCGCCCGGCACGGACGCCACGGTGAGAGCCCGGCCGTCGTGCAGCACGGTCAGCAGCGCGCTCGCCCCGGTCGCCGCCCGCAGCCGGTGCAGCGGGTGACGGGCCGCCACCCGTAAACCCGGGTGGGGCTCCCACGCCTGCCCGAGGCGCGACCATCTGCACTTCGGTGAACGACGTCGT
>NZ_JBSFVR010000371.1:0-7370 GCF_053592415.1 Streptomyces sp. NPDC002690
CACCTTGTGGGTGAGCAGGATGAACATCGCCTGGAACACCGCGGAACGGCTCGGATCGTGCTGGAGCCCCAGCCGCGGTGCCCGTACCCGCCGCGGTACCGCGCGCCACCGGCCGGCCGGCCGCCGACGCCCACCCCGCCGTGCCGCACCCGGCCGATCTGCTGCCGCGCGCACCCCGCGGCTTCCACGGGCGCACGGCCGAACTGGCCGCGCTCACCCGGGCCGCCGCGGGTGAGGCCCCGGTATGCCTGGTGACCGGGCCCGCCGGGGTCGGCAAGACCTCGCTGGCCCTCCAGTGGGCCCACCACAACCCCGCCGCCTTCCCGGACGGGCGGCTCTTCGCCGATCTGCGCGGGTTCAGCGAAACGGGCGAGGCCCGACCGGGCGACGTGCTGCGCGAGTTCCTGCTCGCCCTCGGCGTGGCACCGCGCCGCGTCCCGGAGTCCGTCCACGCCGCGGCGGCCCTCTTCCGCTCCCTGACCGACCGGCGCCGGCTGCTCGTGGTCCTCGACAACGCCCGCGACTCCGCCGCCGTCCGCACCCTGCTACCGGGCGGGGCCGACTGCGTCACGGTCGTCACCAGCCGCAACCGGCTGGAAGGGCTCATCGCCTCCGACGCCGCCAGGCCCGTACCCCTCGACACCCTCCGGCCGAAGGACGGCACCGCGCTCCTCGCCGGGGTGCTCGGCGAGGAGCGGGTCCACGCCGAACCCGTCGCGGCCCGACGCGTCGCCGAACTCTGCGGAGGGCTTCCGCTCGCCCTGCGGGTCACGGCCGCCCGGCTGGCCGGACGTCCGCACCGGACTCTGGCGGGGCTGGCCGACGAACTGGCCGACGAACGCGGGCGGCTGGCCTGCCTCGACGTGGACGACGTCGGTGTCTCGGCCGCCCTGCGGCTGACCGTGCAGCAGCTCCCGCCGGACGCCGCGCACCTCCTGGCCCGGCTGGGCCACCATCCGGGCGGCCACGTCGACCCGTACTCCTGTGCGGCCCTCGCGGGCACCGCTCCCCAGGCCGCCGCGACCGCCCTGGAACGCCTGGGCTCCGCGCACCTCGTCACGGAGGCCGCCCCGGACCACTGGGTGCTGCACGACCTCGTGCGTCTGTACGCCCGCGGCCTGGACCCGGCGTCCGGACCCGAGGCACTGATCGGCGTCCTCGACCACTATGTCGCCACCGCCCTCGCGGCCTCCGACGCCGCGGAACCCGGCGGTGAGCCCTGCTTCGTGCTGCCTGCGGACCACCATCACCCCGTCGCAGTACGGGACTTCGCGGACCGGTCCGCGGCGATGCGCTGGCTGGCCGCCGAACGGGACGACTTGGCCCGCGCGGCCGTCGCCGCCCGGCAGGCGGGCCTGCACGACCGGGCCTGGCGCATCGTCCTCCTCCAGTGGCCGCAGGTGGTGTGGCGGGTACGGGACAGCTGGGCCCCCCTGCTGGAACTGGCCCTCGACTCCGCGCGCGAGGAGAAGGACCCGTACGCCGAGTCGAGGGTGCTCAACCTCCTGGGATGGGTCCTGACGGAAGAGGGCAGGACCGCCGAGGCCGCCGCGCTCCTGGCGCGTTCGCCGGGCCTCGCGCGGCAGGCGGGTGACCGGCTGGGCGAGGCGACGGCGCTGATCAACCTGGCGGCCGTCCAGGCCGAGCTGGGCGATCTCGACACGGCGCTGGAGGGCTGCGGGCGCGCGGTCGCCCTGGCGCGCGAGGAGCGGGACCGGCACACGGAGCTGCTCGCCCTCCAGCACCTGGCCCGGCTCCAGCTCACCGCCCACCGCCCCGCCGACGCGCTCGCGTCCACGCGTGCGGCCCTGGAGCCGGGCCCCGGGCCCGAGGAGGCCGCCCGCCGCACCCTGCTGCTGACCGTCGCCGGTGAGGCCCGGCTGGCGCTCGGCGAGGAGGACGAGGGAATCCGCCTCCTGGACCGGGCGGCCCAGGAGGCGGAACACGCCGACTACGACGAGGGAGCGGTACGCGCCCTGGAGGTCCTGCTGCGCGTCTCGGCACGGGCCGACTACCGGAGCCGCCACTGGCTGGCGCTGCGCAGGCTCACCGACGGGAGCTGAACCGGGCGGTGCTCCCGGTGGAGGGGCGACTCCCGGACGGGCGGCTTCCGGACGCCGAAGCGCGACCGGGCGGGGGCGTCAGCAGGACGTCAGCGGGACAGCAGCGGAACGTGAGCGACGGGACCCAGACTCATGGATGTCAGCAGCTCACAGGCGTGACGGCTCGGCCGTCCGCCGTCCTCTCACCACTTCCGGGGGAACCTCCCATGCGCGCGTCCGTCTTCCGCAGCCGCACCACCGTCCTCGCCGCCGCGGCCACCGCCGCCCTCGCCCTCACGCTCACCGCGTGCGACGACGACTCCGCCACCAAGTCCGCGGACGCCGCGTCCACCGGAGCGGCCCAGGAGGGATCGGCCGTGCCCGCCGCTTCGGCGGACCCCACGCAGGAGGCGGGCTCCGCGCAGAGCTCCGGTGCCACGAAGGGCGCCGGCACGGACCAGGCCGCCGCCACCACGACCGGTGGCGGCGGGACCGACGCGTCCTCCGCCACCCCGGCCTGCACCACCAAGGGCCTCACGATCAGCGCCCAGGTCCAGGACGGACCGCCCTACACCCACATCGTGCTGACCGCGAAGAACACCTCGGGGCACAGCTGCCTGATGCCGGGCTTCCCCGAGATCCGGTTCCTGGAGAACGCCCTCGGCGCCGCGCCCGCGGTCGCCAAGAGCAAGCCCGCCGACGCCGTCGTGCTCACCGCCGGCGCCCCCGCGTACGCGGTGGTGCGGCTGTCGGACGGCGGGACGGACGAAGACGTCAGGAACGCCGAGGACTTCACCATCACCTTCCCGGGCGGCGCCGGCATGGCCACCGTGAAGGCCCCGAACTCCGGCGGGATCTCCGTCGACCCGGCGAAGTGGGCGACCGGCTACTGGACACCCGAACTCCGCAACGGCGCCGACGAGTTCTGAGATCCCGCCGGGCGGCCTCGGGCCGGGGTGTTCCCCCGGCCGCGCGCCGCCCGACAGGCTCCGGAGATCAGCCCTGCTCGTCCATCCCGGCCAGCACCAGCGGCAGCCGGGCCACGCCGTCCGCCGTCACCACGACCGGTACGCCCCAGTCCTGCTGGTGGACGTGGCAGGCCGGGTACTCGTTCGCCGGGTCGTCGTCGCACGACGCCGCCATCGCCGAGACGTGCAGGATGCCCTCGGTGATCCCGTCCGCGAGGACCAGGTCGCGGAAGAGGTCCGTGCCCGCGCCCGAGCCCTCGGCGAGCAGCTCCGGCGGGGTCGAGGAGACCAGCAACCGGGTGGAGGGGCCGTACCGCAGGTCGAGCTTCTGACCGGCCGGCGCCTGGAAGACCACGTCCAGCCGGAGGCTCCCGGCGGCGACCTCGGTGGCCGCGCGCTGCGTGCGGTGCGCACCGCCGTCGACCCGCAGGGCCTCCTCGGGCAGTCGCAGCCGGGTCAGCCGGTGCCCCGCCGACTCCACGACCACCAGGTCGCCGTCGACCAGCACGGCGTCGCTCGGCTCACGCAGGTCGGTTGCGAGGGTGGTCACCTCGCCACTCGCCGGGTCGAAGCGCCGCAGCGCGTTGTTGTACGTGTCCGAGACCGCCACCGAACCGTCCGGCAGGGCCGTGACACCCAGCGGGTGCTGGAACAGCGCCTGGTCGGCGGCCCCGTCCCGGTGCCCGAAGTCGAAGAGGCCGGTGCCCACCGCCGTGGTCACCACGCCCGCGCGGTCCACATGACGCAGCGCCGAGGTCTCGGAGTCGGCGATCCACAGCCGCTCACCGTCGGTGGAGACCGCGAGCCCGGAGGGCTGCGCGAACCACGCCTCGGCCGCCGGACCGTCGACGAGACCCTCGTTGGTGGTGCCCGCCGCGACCTCGACGGTGCGGCTCTCGGGGTCGTACGTCCACAGCTGGTGCACGCCCGCCATGGCGATCCAGAGGCGGTCGCCGAACCAGGCGATGTCCCACGGCGAGGAGAGGTCGACCTCGCGCGCCGGACCGGAGGTGGCGGAACCCTGCCACCACTGGTTGCCGGTGCCGGCGAGCGTCACCGTGACGCCGGTGGTGAGGTCCAGGGCGCGCAGCGCGTGGTTGACGGTGTCGGCGACGGCGATCCGGCCGTCCGGCAGCACGGTGAGGCCCTGGGGCTCGCTGAACCGCGCCTCGTCCCGGCCGCCGTCGGTGAAGCCGCGCTCGCCGGTGCCGTAGTGGCCGCGTACCGTCTCGCCGTCCGCCTCCAGCTCGACCAGCCGGTGCCGGGTGGTGTCCGAGACCAGGAAGCCGCCGTCCGGCAGCAGCAGCGCCTTGCCGGGGAAGCGCAGGTGGGTCGCGACCGGCTCGGGCGCCACGTACGGCCCGTCCCCGCGCCGCAGCGTGCCCTTCGCCGCGTGCTCCGCCTCCAGCTCGTCCACCAGCTTCGCGATGGCGTGGGCGTGGCCCTCACCGGCGTGCTGGGCGACGACGTACCCCTCGGGGTCGATCACCACGAGCGTCGGCCAGGCGCGGACCGCGTACTGCTTCCACGTCGCGAGCTCCGGGTCGTCCAGCACCGGGTGGTGCACCTCGTACCGCTCCACCGCGTCCACGACGGCCTGGTGCTCCGCCTCGTGCACGAACTTCGGCGAGTGCACACCGATGATCACCACGGTGTCGCGGTGCTTCTCCTCCAGCTCGCGCAGCTCGTCGAGCACGTGCAGGCAGTTCACACAGCAGAAGGTCCAGAAATCGAGGACGACAATGCGTCCTCGCAGGTCAGCGAGGGTGTACTGCTGGCCACCCGTGTTCAGCCAGCCGCCCTTGCCGATGAGCTCGGGGGCGCGGACACGGGCACGGTGGGGCGCGGGGGTGGGCGCCGGGACGGCATCGTTCATGCCTCAAGGGTGCCACTCGCGGCAGCGTCGCCGATCACGGGTGGTGGCGGGTGGCGGCATGGGCAGGACGGGCTTCCGGCGGGCTCAGCTGCCGAGGAACACCTCGCACGTCCCCGACCGCTCGACGACCGCCGCGTACACCGCCCACAGCTTCGACCCCTTCGCCCGGACGTAGGCCGGGTCGGCGTCCAAGGGGAACCCCGCCTCCAGAACGTCCGTCTCCACCGCGTCGGGGGTCTTCCTCCCGGCGGAGACGAGCTGGTTCTCCCGGGCGAAGGCCGGAACACCGTCGCAGGACATCGAGAACTCGACACGGAACGGGTACCCGTCCAGCGCCTTGAGCGCACCGTAGGTGATCTCCTCGGCCTCCTCGGGCAGGCGGACGCCGTAGTCGGACAAGGCTTCGCGCAGATCGACGTCGGCGGTGTCCGCCGGAGACTCGTACGGGAAGGGCCCGGCGTGCTCGGCGGAGTGCAGGCCCTCCGGATCGCAGGCGGTCAACCCGCCGACGAGAAGTGCCACACCCACGGACAACGCCGGTATCCGCTTCAGGCGGTGGATCACGGTCTCTCCTCAGGGCTGTCGGGCGTCCGGCAGGCGGCTGTCCCGCGGTACGCGGCACGCGACGGACCGGTGCGGACGCGGCTCCGACGAGGTGCGTCCCGGCCCCTCTTCACGACCTCGACTCCGCGGCGCCCGGCCCTGGTTCCCACCGCGCGCGAAGCGGCACGGACCGTCGCCGGAGCCGGTGCCGGTGTTCATGCCGTGTTCACCCCGCGCTCCCCTCCGGCGCGGGTACGGGGTCCGGCCGCCGCGGTGCTCCGGCACCTCGCGCGCCCCCATGCATTCCCCGCACGCCTCCGGGAACCTGTGCTCCATGAGACTTCTCGTACGCGAGCGACTTTTCTCCATCGGCGACGACTACTGGATCGAGGACACCGAGGGCCGCAAGGTGTTCCTCGTCGACGGCAAGGCCATGCGGGTACGCGACACCTTCGAGCTGAAGGACGCGAACGGCCGGGTCCTCGTGGAGCTGCGGCAGAAGCTGATCAGCATCCGCGACACGATGATCATCGAGCGCGACGGCGAAGAGCTGGCCCGGGTCAAGAAGAAGCACCTGTCGCTGCTCCGCAACCACTACCGGGTGGTGATGGCCGACGGCACCGAGCTCGACGTCAGCGGCAAGATCCTGGACCGCGAGTTCGCGATCGACTACGACGGTGAGCTGCTGGCCCAGATCTCCCGGCGCCGGCTCAGCATCCGCGACACCTACGGCATCGACATCGTCCGCGAGGACGCCGACGCCTCGTTGCTGATCGCGGTCGCGATGTGCGTGATCGTGCTGGCGGAGAAGGACCACGACGAGGACGACGACTGAGGAACAGGGGGCGGGGGACGGGTGGTTCCTCCGTCTCCTTCGCAGCGGGGCCGGATTCGGCCGGCGGAACGGATCCGGCTCGGCGGGAACCTTGGTGCGGTTGCCGGACACGTACAGAGAATGGAACTGAACGACGCTGGTCCCACCCTCCCGGTCGGAGGGACATCCGACCGGGAACTGTGGGCGCGGGCCGTCGAAGGCGACCGGGAGGCGTTCGGTCGGATCTTCGACCGGCATGGCAAGACCGTCTACAACCACCTCTTCCGTCGGACGGCCGACTGGTCCGAGGCTGAAGACCTCACGTCGACCGTGTTCCTGCACGCCTGGCGCAGGCGGTCGGAGACCGTACTGGACCGTGACTCGGCCCTGCCGTGGCTGCTGGGCATCGCCGACCGCCTGCTGTCGAACACCAGGCGCCGGCTCAGACGGGCCGAAGCGCTGTTCCACCGGCTCGTCTCGCACGACGAGCCGGTGGTCGACCACGCGGACCGCATCGCCGTCATGGTCGACGACGAGCGTCGGATGTCGGCGATCCACCGGGCGTTGGCCCGGCTACCGCGCCACGAACGCGAGGTCGTCGAACTCTGCGTGTGGTCCGGCCTGGACCAGCAGGCGGCTGCGGCATCGCTCCAGGTGGCGGTCGGGACCGTGAAGTCCCGGCTGCACCGTGCGCGGCGGAGGCTGGGCGCCGACCTCATGGGCGGCACCGCGGTTCCGGCGTCATTCGGTTCCAGGCATCCCGTCAACTCGGAGGAAGTCGCACGATGAGTGGCACACGAGGCATTCCCGCGGCTCCCTCCGATCGTGATCTGCCGGACCACCGGCGGACCCGAGAGGAACTACTGATGACGATCGAAGCAGAGGACAACCGCGGATCGCTGCGACGCAGATGGGGAGTCCCCCTGGGGGTCGCCACCGGTGTCGCCGCGATGAGCGTGGGGGCAGTGGCCGTCTTCGGCGGGGCGGGAGACGCAGCTCCACGTCTCGCCTCCCCCGCGAGCAGCGGCGGAACGCCGTTCCACTGCTGCGAGCCGCCCATGAACTGGCCGACCTCGTGGATGCCGGAGAAGTTCTGGATCGCGCCACAGGCGACCAGGATCAGCGCG
>NZ_JBSFVR010000372.1:0-7365 GCF_053592415.1 Streptomyces sp. NPDC002690
CCCGAGGCGTTGGGGTGCAGAGGAGCCGCCGGGGTCTCGGGCGCGAACGTCTCGATCCAGCGCGGACCGGTCGGCCCCGCCTGCTGGGGCTCGGCAAGCTGCGCGAGCTGGGTCACGAGGACCTCCCCGACGCCCTCGCCCGCCTTGAGGCGGCCGGCGCGGACGAGTCCGTCGTCCGCTACGTACGCCACGTGGTCAGCGACAACGCCCGGGTGGAGCAGGTCATCGCGCTGCTCGACGCCGGGGACGTACGCGCGGCGGGCCCGGTGCTCACCGAAGGCCACACCTCGCTCCGCGACGACCTGCGGGTCTCCTGCGAGGAGCTGGATCTCGCCGTGGCCACCGCGAACGCGGCCGGGGCGCTCGGCGCCCGCATGACCGGCGGCGGTTTCGGCGGCTCGGCGATCGTGCTGGTCGAGGAGTCCGACGCGGAGGCGGTCACCAAGTCCGTGCTCGACGCCTTCGCGGCGGCCGGTCACGCGGCCCCGGGCATCTTCGCCGCGGTCCCCTCGCAGGGCGCGCGCCGCCTGGTCTGACCGCCCGGCCCGCACCGCACCCGCGTGTCACGAGCGCCGGGACCGGCCCACCGGCCGTGTCCCGGCGCTCTGCCGTGCGCGCGGGTGGTGCCGTGCGGGCGGTGCCGGGCGTACGAGCAGCGCTCCGGGGGCGTGCGCGAGGGCCGGGGCCTGTTCCGTGTGCCCCCCCCCCCGACCGGCGCAGAATGCGCCCTCATTCGTCCACTTCCGTCCCACGACGGGACAGGAAGCACCCTTTGAACGCCGGGGACGGTCGTTTCCGCGAATCAGCTTCCCGGTTCCCCGTACGCCCGTACGCTGATGCGCAGCACCGGTGGGGGCCGGTGCCGTTCAGGGGCCGAGACGGGCGGTGCGGCACCCGGGTACGGACGGCGGCTCGGCACGCGCGGCGGTGCCGGGCGGACGGTCCTCCCTCTGCGGGGCCCGGGCGTCACGACCGCCCCGACGCGTTCCCACCCGGGTCCGGCCTCAGGACGGCGGCCCGGGACCGTTCCGCTGGGGGGTAGACGTGGCCCGTATCCGGGTGCTCGTGGTTGACGACCACCGTATTTTCGCCGAATCGCTCGCCGCGGCGCTCGCCGCCGAGCCGGATGTCGACGTGGCCGCCGCAGGCAGCGGCCCGGCCGCACTGCGCTGCCTCGACCGCGCCGTGACCGAGGGCCGCGCCTACGACGTGATGCTGGTGGACGCGGAGTTGGGGGGCGGGGCGTCGGCGGGCGGGGTCCCGCAGCAGGGCGGCCCGGTCGACGGGATCTCCCTCGTCGCGGGGGTCCGTGAGGGCCGTCCGGGTGTCCGCACGGTGGTGCTGGCCGAGCGGGACGACCCGCGCCGGGCGGCGGCGGCGCTCCAGGCGGGTGCCTCCGGCTGGGTCGCCAAGGACTGTTCCCTGCAACGCCTGTTGGCGGTCATCCGTGGAGTGCTGCGCGGTGAGACCCATCTGCCGCCGGCCCTGCTCACCGGCGTACTGCGGGAGTTGACGGCCGCGCGCAAGCACCGCACCGAGAGTGAACTGCTGGTGGAGTCGCTCACCCCGCGCGAGCGGGAGGTGTTGCGCTGCATGGTCGCGGGGCTGGGGCGCAAGGCGGTGGCGGAGCGGCTCTACCTCTCGCCGCACACGGTCCGTACCCACATGCAGAACGTGCTGGGCAAGCTCGGGGTGCATTCGACGCTGGCGGCCGTGGCCCTGGCCCGCCGGGCGGGCGTGGGGCCGGTCGACCTGGCGTCCGAAGTGGTGGAACTACCCGGGGACGTTGTCGAACGGGGCGGTCAACTGGCGTAGCAGGTTGGCGAGTTCGCCGCGCTGACGCGGGGAGAGTTCGCCGAGGATGGCGCGTTCCTGGTCGAGCAGTCCGGCCAGTGACTGGTCCGCCTTGTCCCGCCCCTCGGCGGTGAGCCGGACCAGTACCCCGCGTCGGTCGTTGGGGTCGGGGAGCCGCTCCACCAGGTTCTTCTTGGTGAGCCGGTCGATGCGGTTGGTCATCGTGCCCGAGGTGACCAGGGTCTGCGTGAGCAACTGGCCGGGGGAGAGCTGGTACGGGGCGCCGGCCCGGCGCAGCGACGTGAGGACGTCGAACTCCCAGGGCTCCAGGCTGTGCTCGGAGAACGCGATGCGGCGGGCCCGGTCGAGGTGGCGCGCGAGGCGCGACACCCGGCTGAGGACCTCTAGTGGTTCCACGTCGAGGTCGGGGCGCTCGCGGCGCCATGCTGCGACCAGACGGTCGACCTCGTCCTCCATGTCGATCAGTGTAGAGGGTCCCTCGACATGAAGTCTCTTGGTCTCAAGTGTCTTGACGTCAAGATAATCGATGGAGATGCTGACGGCATGAGCGAATCCGTCTGGGACCCCGGTCAGTATCTCCGCCACGCCGAGCACCGCGCGCGCCCGTTCCTCGATCTCCTCGCCCGGGTGGGCGACCTCCCCGGCGGCTCCCGCCCCCGCATCGCCGACCTCGGCTGCGGACCGGGCAACGTCACCCGCCTCCTCGCCGACCGGTGGCCCGGGGCCCGGATCACCGGGTACGACAACTCCCCGCAGATGCTGGAGAAGGCCCGCGCCCACACCACCGCCTCGCTCGACTTCGCCGAGGCGGACGCGGCGCACTGGGCCCCCTCGGAGCCGTACGGCCTGATCGTCTCCAACGCCCTGCTCCAGTGGGTCCCCGGCCACGCCGACCGTTTCCCCGCCTGGCTGGACGGGCTCGCTCCCGGCGGCACCCTCGCCTTCCAGGTACCCAGCAACTTCCAAGCCCCCAGCCACGCCCTGATGCGCGGACTCGCCGAGTCCCCCCGCTGGCGGAGCCGCCTCGGCGGCCTGCTGCGCCACGAGGACGCGGTCCTGGAGCCCGCCGCCTACTACGACCGGCTCACCGCCGCCGGATGCGTGACGGTGGACGTCTGGGAGACCACGTACCTCCAAGTCCTGCACGGCGACGATCCGGTGCTCGACTGGGTCAGGGGCACCGGCCTGCGCCCGGTCCTCGCCGCCCTCGCCGACGACCCCGAAGCCCTAGACGCCTTCCTCACCGAGTACCGGGACCTGCTGCGCACCGCCTACCCGCAGCGCCCGCACGGCACCGTCTTCCCGTTCCGGCGGATCTTCGCCGTCGCCCGGAAGGGCGAGGCGTGAGCGCCGCACCGCCGTTCCGCGGCGCGGACGCCGGGTAACCGGCGAAAAGCCCTCGACGGAGCGCCCCGCCCCGGTGCAGGCTCTGTACCCGTGACGACGACGAAGCGGTCCCTGGTCCTGATGTCGGCCCGGAACAACGCCGCCTGGTGCGCGGTGATGAGCCGCACCCACGGGGTGCCGGGCGAGTTCGGGGCGCTGGCATGGGCGGCACCGGTCCGCACACCGCCCTACTACCCCGACGCGGTGACCCTGGTGCCCGGCGCCGATCCGGCCGAGGTCACCGGACGCATCGACCTCACCGCGCCCGGCGCCACCGTCAAGGACAGCTTCGCCGACCTCGACCTGACGGCGGCCGGATTCCGGGTGCTGTTCGAGGCCGAGTGGATTCACCGCCCGGCCGGCCCGCCCGCCGCCCTCTCCGACGCTCCGTGGGAGGTGGCCGAGGACCCGGACGCGGTACGTGCCTGGGCGGACGCCTGGGACGACGGCGGCGGCGACGCGGACCTCTTCCGGCCCGCCCTCCTCGACGACTCCGGCACCTTCCTGCTCGCCGCCCGCGCCCCGGACGGCCGGATCACCGCAGGGGCGGTGGCGAGCCGCAGTGACGGCGTGCCGGGCGGGGGTGTGCTCGGCCTCTCCAACGTCTTCGCCCGGCACGGCGGCACCGACGCCGCCTGGCCCGGGGCCCTGGACGCGGCACACCGGCTCTTCCCCGGGCTGCCGGTGGTCGGCTACGAACACGGCGAGGAGCTCGACACCGCCCTGCGCCACGGCTTCACCGCCACGGGCCCGCTGCGCGTCTGGCTGCACGGCTGACAGGTCTCCCGACGCCCGGCCCGTACACGGCACCGTGCTCCGATCCACCACGAATCGTGGGGCGGCCCATAAACTGGGAGCAGGAGGTGCCCAGTGACGGTCATGGAACACCGGCCGCAGATGCGGTCCGAGGAGTTCGAGCGCATCGCCGCAGCCGCCGAGCGCGAGGGCGTCCGCCTGGAGTTCGTCCACGGCAGGCTGGGGGTCAAGGCCGTGCCCGACGGCGACCACGACGAGATCATTCGCTGGCTCACGCGGCGCTGTATGCAGCACCGCCCCGAACTGTGGCTCTACCCCGAGCGCGGCCTGAAGATCGAGACCTACCGCAACGGCAACGCCAAGCCCGACGGCACGCTCGCACCCGAGGGAGCCTTCGCCGGCCAGGGTGAATGGGCCTTCCCCGATCAGGTCCTCATGATCGTCGAGGTCACGTCCTACGACGCCGACACCGACCGGCGCGACAGGGAAGAGAAGCCCGCCGCCTACGCCGAGACCGGCATCCCGGTGTATCTGCTGATCGACCGTGACACCTGCGAGGCCCTCGTGTACAGCGAGCCCGACGCCGGTTCCTACACCAAGATCCTGCGCCGCCCCTTCGGCAAGACCATCGAGATCCCCACCCCCGTCGGCTTCGCCCTCGACACCGAACCGCTCAAGGACTGGGTGCGCTGACCGTCCGGCCGTACGGCGAAGGGGTCCCGCCACTCAGGTGGCGGGACCCCTTCCGCGTGTGTACGCGACCTTGCCTCAGCTCTTGCGGTGCCCTATCAGCCGGGGCTTGGACTCCAGGTTCTCCAGGCCGTGCCAGGCCAGGTTCACCAGGTGCGCCGCCACCTCCGCCTTGCGGGGCTTGCGGACGTCCAGCCACCACTGGCCGGTGAGGGCCACCATGCCGACCAGCGCCTGCGCGTAGAGCGGGGCCAGCTTCTGGTCGAAGCCGCGGGCCTTGAACTCCATGCCCAGGATGTCTTCCACCTGCGTGGCGATGTCGCTGATCAGCGAGGCGAAGGTGCCCGTCGACTGGGCGACCGGCGAGTCCCGGACGAGGATGCGGAAGCCGTCCGTGTACGTCTCGATGTAGTCGAGCAGCGCGAACGCCGCCTGCTCCAGCAGCTCACGCGGGTGCCCCGCGGTGAGGGCGCCCGTCACCATGTCCAGCAGCTGGCGCATCTCCCGGTCGACCACGACGGCGTACAGGCCCTCCTTGCCGCCGAAGTGCTCGTACACCACCGGCTTGGAGACCCCGGCGCGCGCCGCGATCTCCTCCACCGAGGTCCCTTCGAACCCCTTGTCGGCGAAGAGGGTGCGACCGATGTCCAGCAGCTGTTCGCGTCGCTCCTTCCCGGTCATCCGGACCCGCCGGGTCCGGCGCGCGGGGGGAGGGCTGCTCTTCTCGCTGCTCGTGCTGCCGTCGGTCGCCACGGTGACCATCATGCCGCGTCTGCGGGCACGGCCTTGCGCCGGGACTCCTTGCGTCGTGAGTCGATGCGGTCGGCGTCCGGCCACCGGACGTCGTACGCCCAGCCGAATTGTTCGAACCAGCGGATCAGCCGGGCGCTGGAGTCGATCTGTCCGCGCATCACCCCGTGCCGGGCGCTGGTGGGGTCGGCGTGGTGCAGGTTGTGCCAGGACTCGCCGCAGGACAGTACGGCCAGCCACCACACGTTCCCCGACTTGTCGCGGGACTTGAAGGGGCGCTTGCCCACCGCGTGGCAGATCGAGTTGATCGCCCAGGTGACGTGGTGCAGCAGCGCCACGCGGACCAGCGAACCCCAGAAGAACGCCGTCGCCGCACCCCACCAGGACATCGTCACCAGACCACCGACCAGCGGCGGGATACCCAGCGAGATGATCGTGAAGGTCAGGAAGTGGCGGGAGATCGCCCTTATGGCCGGGTCCTTGACCAGGTCGGGGGCGTACTTCTGCTGCGGGGTCTGCTCCTCGTTGAACATCCAGCCGATGTGCGCCCACCACAGGCCCTTCATCAGGGCCGGCAGGGTCTCGCCGAAACGCCACGGCGAGTGGGGGTCGCCCTCCGCGTCGGAGAACCGGTGGTGCTTGCGGTGGTCGGCGACCCACCGCACGAGCGGGCCCTCCACCGCCAGCGAGCCGGCCACGGCCAGCGCGATGCGCAGGGGGCGCTTCGCCTTGAAGGAGCCGTGGGTGAAGTAGCGGTGGAAACCGATCGTGACGCCGTGGCAGCCGATGTAATACATCGCCACCATCAGCCCGAGATCGAGCCAGCTGACGCCGTGGCCCCAGGTCAGCGGGACCGCCGCGACCAGGGCCGCGAACGGCACCACGATGAAGAGGAGCAGCGCGATCTGTTCGATCGACCGCTTGCTGTCGCCGCCCAGCGTGGCGGACGGGAGAGGGCCGGGATCGGGTCCTGCCGGGGGGTCCGGCTGGTCGGTCAGATCGGGGCTGATGGTCATGTGATCCCCCGGGGGGTGAGGAGAACAAATCGGAATCGACCTTGGGCTACGGGACCGTAACCTACGGGATCGTAAGTACCGCCGTGACGCGGCCCACACCACCAGACCACGTTCTGTGCGCCGTTCGTGGTATCCCCTGCCCCCGTACGGGTAAAGCCTGTACGGATTCCGCTGCCGGATGCTCCGCCCGTCCCACCCTTTGAGGCCACCGGACGCGCCGACGCCGGTGACACATATCCTTGAAGGGTCGGACAGCGCGGTCCGCACCCCGCTCGTCCCGGGGGCGGCAACAGCACGCTGCGGCCGTTGGCCCCGGATTCGTGCTCAACCACTGCAAGGAGCCGCACACTGTGAGCAGTGCCGACCAGACCCCTGCCGCCAGCAGCCCCGAACTGCGGGCCGACATCCGCCGCCTCGGCGACCTGCTGGGCGAGACCCTGGTACGCCAGGAGGGCCCGGAACTCCTCGAACTCGTCGAACGCGTTCGCGCCCTCACCCGCACGGACGGCGAAGCGGCGGCCGAACTTCTCGGTGACACCGACCTGGAGACCGCGGCGCAGCTCGTGCGCGCCTTCTCCACCTACTTCCACCTGGCCAACGTCACCGAGCAGGTGCACCGCGCCCACGAGATGCGTGACCGGCGTGCCGCGGAGGGCGGGCTCCTCGCCCGTACCGCCGACCGCCTCAAGGACGCCGATCCCGAGCACCTGCGCGAGACGGTCAAGAACCTGAACGTGCGGCCCGTGTTCACGGCCCACCCCACCGAGGCCGCCCGCCGCTCGGTGCTGAACAAGCTCCGCCGCATCGCCGCCCTGCTGGAGACGCCCGTCATCGAGGCCGACCGGCGCCGCGTCGACCTGCGGCTCGCGGAGAACATCGACCTCATCTGGCAGACCGACGAGCTGCGCGTCGTCCGCCCGGAGCCGGCCGACGAGGCCCGTAACGCCATCTA
>NZ_JBSFVR010000373.1:0-7356 GCF_053592415.1 Streptomyces sp. NPDC002690
CATCCTGTCAGCGCCCACGCGACGATGGCGGCGGCCGCCGCCTTGAGCGACTGGACGAGTGTGTCCCGCTCAGGACCGGCTTCCTCGAACGCGTTGTGCGCGGACCGGCGTACCGCCTCCCACTCCCGCCCCGCCCAGCGCGTCGCGGCCGACCACCCTACGTTCCCCACCAATCCGCACACTCCTTCCACGGCACCCGTCCCTGTGTGACGGCACTCGTTCTCTCGTGCCCCGGGAGTGGAGGGAATACCGGCGCCACCCGCGCGTCTCCGCCGGGGTGCCGTGGTGACGGCTCCGGGCGCACCGCCCGCGCACGCGCGTTCGGCTTCAGGCGGGGCGCAGTTCGAACCAGTCGAAGGCCGCGCTGCCCCGGGTCGCGTACATCCCGATGACCCGGCCGGTGAATCCGCCGGCGACCTCGGTCGTGAGGTAGCGGCCGTCCAGTTCGGCGAGGATCTCGAAGTCCCCCTCCTCGGTCTCGTATCCGAGCCGCAGGGTGTCGGGGGCCCCGATGCGGAGGCCGGCGACGGCCTGCGGACCGGCCGCGCGGTCGGTGACGGTGGGCGGCAGGACGTCGGTGGTGGTGACTTCGATGCGTAGTGTCAACGGACCTGCGGGTACGGCTCGTTCGGCGACGGCCTGGCGCAGCGGGCCGATGCGGGCGACCGCGCGCACGATGGCGCCCTCCCGCTCCACCTGGTAGTGGTGCGCCTCGTCGAGCCGTACGGCGAGTCCGCCGCGGCCACCCTCGGCCACGTCGATCCGGGTTCGCGCGCCGCACTCCGGATCGCGCTGGCGCTGCCCGAGGAACACCGCGCCGGGCCGGTCCAGGCCCTCCGCGTGGGAGTTCAGGACGACGTGTCCGGGCCTCGCCAAGAGGTCGACGGTCTCCGGGTCCTGGCGGCGCAGGGTGACCCAGCGGGGGGCGAGGCCGGGGGTGTCGAAGTCGTCGCGATGCGGCTCTTCGGGCCACGGGTGCTGGGTCAACCCGGGGCGTTCGGGACGGAGTTGCACGGGGCCCGGGAGGGGCCATCCGTTCTCCCAGCGTACCGGCGTCAGGAAGGTCTCCCGCCCCATGCCGTGGAAGCCGGGAGTGTCGCCCCGGGGGCGGGTGCCGAGCAGGACCATCCACCAACTGCCGTCGTGGGCCTGTACAAGGTCGCCGTGGCCGGTGTTCTGAACCGGGTGGTCCGTACTGCGGTGCGAGAGCACGGGGTTGTCGGGGTGGGGCTCGAACGGACCGGGCAGCGTGCGGGACCGGGCCACCGAAAGGGCGTGCCCGCGTTCCGTACCGCCCTCCGAGAGCAGCAGGTACCACCAGTCGCCGATCCGGTACAGATGCGGCCCTTCGGGGTACTGCAGTCCGGTTCCCGACCACATCTCCACCGGCTCGCCGAGCAGTTCACCCGATTTCGGGTCGATGCGCACGCCCTTGATCCCGTCGTGCGAGAAGAGGCACCAGCAGTCGCCCCGCTCGTCCCAGGCCAGGTCGGGGTCGATGCCGGGTATCGCGACCGGGACGGGGTCCGCCCAGGGGCCGGCCGGGTCGTCGGCGGTCACCAGCACGGTGCCGGCACCGCCGACGACGGTCGTGATCATCCAGAATCGTCCGTCGTGGTGGCGCAGGGTGGGCGCGTACACGCCGGACGAGGAAGGTGCCGTGCCGGAGAGTTCCAGTTGTGCGGGGCGGTCCAGGGCGTGTCCGATCAGCCGCCAGTGCGTCAGGTCGCGGCTGTGCCACAGCGGGACCCCCGGTACGTACTCGAAGCTGGACGTGGCCACGTAATAGTCCTCGCCCACGCGGCAGATACTCGGGTCCGGGCTGAAGCCGGGTATGACGGGGTTGTCGAAGTACGCCATGTCCATCCTCGGGGTCGGGCCGTGGTGCGCGTCCTGCCAGGTCGTGGGGGGCGGACGCGCGGGGTGTCGCTTCTGCATGGTGCCCCACCCGTCGCCCGGCCGGCAGCCGGGCCCTGCCGGTCCGGGGGGCGAGGGGCGGGCATGCGCTCACGTCGAAGCCACGCCTCCCCCGGGTGTTTTGAACTCCGGCAGATCCGGGCTATAGTTGATCTTGAAGGCACGGACCGCTCCGCCGGTACGGTGCCCGCGCGTTGGTCGTCCAAGGAAAGACGCCCCGCTTCCCGCGGGGAAATGCAGGTGCAAGGCCTGCCCAG
Source organism: Streptomyces sp. NPDC002690 (assembly GCF_053592415.1). Taxonomy (NCBI): domain Bacteria; kingdom Bacillati; phylum Actinomycetota; class Actinomycetes; order Kitasatosporales; family Streptomycetaceae; genus Streptomyces; species Streptomyces sp. NPDC002690. The sequence continues at coordinate 2,175 of NZ_JBSFVR010000373.1, forward strand.
CGCTCCACACGCCCCGTTCCTGGTCACCAGGAACGGGGCTTTTTTCCTGACCCTCGGGAGTTCGGGAGTACGGGGCCGGGGTGACAAACGCCCACCGGCGGCCCGCACACCGCTACTGCGCTCCCTCGGCCCGCGCACCCACCCCTCGCAACGCGCGGCGGTAGCGATGACGGAAGAAGCCCTGGGCCAGAAGGAGCAGGGGAAAGAGCGGTCGCCACGGGCCCGTCGGCGCCGGGGCCGTCAGGGAGCGGAGGGTCAGGGTGACCTGCCCGCCGGGCATCCGGCGAACCACGAACGCCTCCTCACCGGAGACGGGGTGGCCGGGCAGTGTGCCGTAGGCGAAGCCGCGCGCGTCCGTCGTGTCCACGACGGCGACGACCCGCACCGGCTCGTGCACGGAGAACGGCCCCCAGCCGGCGGTGATCCGGTAGTCGCTCCCCTCGACGACCCTGTCGCCCGCGCCGTCCAGCGGCGTGACGCGGAAGCCGCTGCGGACCTTCACGCCCCATTGCAGCACCGCTTCCGAGGCGACGCGCCAGTCGTCGTCGCCGCACCCGAGGATCACGGTCTCCTCACGGCGTCGGTGGCCCAACAGCTCCTCCCCCCAGGCGGTCTCCCCCGGGCGCGTGACCCCGGTCGGCGCGTACGTGGGAAGGGGCCCTGGGGACCCGCCTTCCCGTTCTTCCGGTCCCATGGCTTCTCCTGTCGTGGTGGGTGCGGTGGCCTTCTCGGTTGATTCGCCGGGGAGTTGCCCCCGTGACCTCACCTGACGCCTCCGTGCGGGCACGCCCCGATCATGACAGCCGATGTCCGCCGGTCCCGAGCCAGGACCAGCCGCCACCCCGAGCCTGTCGCGGTGCGCAATCTTCAAGAGAGAGCAATGGTCTAGGCCAAATCATTGACGTGCATGCGTCATCAATCGATTCTGGCGACACCTCTCCCGACAGGAGTCCCCCATGAAGCGCCTTCGCGCTCTGCTCTGCGGTGCCGCGACCGCGGCACTCGCCACCACCGGACTCGCGGCGTTCACCGCGCAGCAGGCTTCGGGTGCGTCCGCCGCCACCACCGCACTCAGCACCCGGTGGTACGCCGCCGCGCCGTATCTGATGCCGCACGACAACAACCCGCCGGACGCGGGCGCCATCATGGACGCCACCGGCCTGAAGGCGTTCCAGCTGGCGTTCGTCCTCGCCCCCAACGGGGGCGGCTGCACTCCGACGTGGGACGGGACGTCACCGGTCTCGTCGGACACCGCGGTGGGGGCGGTCGTCAGCGCGATCCGCGCCAAGGGCGGTGACGTCTCCGTCTCCATCGGCGGGTACGGGGGAACCAAGCTCGGCCAGGCATGCTCCGACGCGGCGTCCACCGCGGCCGCCTATCAGCAGGTCATCACCAAGTACCAGCTCAAGGCGATCGACTTCGACCTGGAGGAGCCGGAGTACGAGAACGCCACCGCCATCGCCCATGAGATCGGCGCGGCCAAGATCCTCCAGCAGAACAACCCCGGGCTCTACGTCTCCGTCACCACCGCGGGAACGGCCGACGGCACCGGCTGGTTCGGCAAGCAGATGCTCAACGAGGCCAAGGCGCAGGGCTTCACGCCGAACAACTTCTCGATCATGCCCTTCGACGGCGGGTTCAACGGTGCCGCAGCGCAGACGAGCGCCCTGACGAACTTCAACTCCATCCTGCAGTCCACCTTCGGCTGGGACGCGGCAACCGCGTACGCGCACCAGGGGTTCTCCGGGATGAACGGGCGCAGCGACACCGGTGAGTACTTCAGTCAGGCCGATTTCCAGACGGTTCTGGACTACGCCACCAGCCACCACATGGATCGCTTCACGTTCTGGTCCCTCAACCGCGACCGCCAGTGCACCCCGGCCGACAACAACGGTACGACGTCCGGTACCTGCAGCAGCGTGGCCCAGTCGGACTGGGACTTCGCCAAGTACTCGGTGAAGTTCGCCGGAGTCACCCCGCCGACGACCACCCCGACGACCGCGCCTCCGACCACCACTCCCCCGTCGGGTGGCAACTGCACCGCGTCGGCGTGGAACAGCGGCGCCGTCTACACCGCCGGCAACACCGTCTCGTACGGCGGCCACACCTGGAAGGCCAAGTGGTGGACGCAGAACGAGACGCCCGGCACCACCGGTGAATGGGGTGTCTGGCAGGACCTCGGCGCCTGCTGACGGGAAACCGTGGGTCGGTACGGGCCGAGTACCGCCGACACGCCGCAGGGCCGCCCCTCCCGGGACGGTCCTGCGGTGTGTTCGGGCCGACCGGCAAGGCCGGAGCGGGGTCAGCCGCCGATCGTGCTCTGCGGGCCGGCGTACTGCTTGAGCAGGGCGGGCACGTCCTTCGCCGCGTCCAGCGTGTACGCGTAGTAGCTGCTCGGGGTGAAGGTCGTCCCGGCCGTCACCTGCTTGCCGGTGCAGTTGACCATGACGCTGCCCGACTGGGTCAGGGACGCCGCCGAGGTGTCGATGTTGAAGGGGTTGGCGACGTTCTCGAAGTAGCTGTTCTCGATGACGGTCTTCGAGGCGCCCCGGGACAGGTTGCCGTAGGAGGTGACGTTCTGGAGGTAGTTGTTGTAGAGGTGGGCGAGGGCCACGTTGTCGATGCTGGGGTTGCGCTGGTTGGTGTCGTGGATCCAGTTGTGGTGGATGGTCATCCGGGCGGTGACGTTGTCGGTCCAGCCGATGCCGAGGGCCTTGTTCTCGGTGCCCATGACGTTCCAGGAGATGGTGAGGTAGCTGGTGTCCTTGCGGCTGTCGATGAGGCCGTCGTTCATCCGCTCGATGCGGTTGTGGTCGATCCAGATGTGGTCGGCCGTGTCCATCTGGATGCCGTCGTAGTCGTAGACCTTGTCGTCCGGGTCGTCGTCCGTCATCTGCGCGTCGCGGATGGTGAGGTTGCGGATGATGACGTTGTGGACGCCGGTGCCGAGGAAGAACCCGCCGTGCACGATCTCACCCTTGGTGCCGACGCCGACGATCGTCTTGTCGGAGGTCACCGGGATCTCGTGGCCGTACGGGTCCACCGTGACGGCGGCGGCGACCTTGATGACGTAAGGGCTGCTGGACGTCGCGTACTTGACCAGGTCGGCATAGGTGGTCACGGTGACGGTGCTGCCCGCCGCGCCGCCGGTGGTGCCCCCGCCGGTGGAGGCGAAGCCATCCGCCTTGTCCGACCAGGTCCGCCCGGTCGTCACCGGCTTGAAGGCCCACTGCTTGTTGGTGTTGGCGGTGCAGGTCTCCTGGATGATCGCGGTGCCGTTGGTCGTCGAGGCACCCTCGTCACTGACACAGAGACCACTGTTGACGTTGACGATCTGGAACGTCCCCGAACCACTCGCCACCAGCGTCCACGCCTGGTTCGTCTGACCCGCACAGCTGTACTGCTGCAACCGCGTCCCCGACACCGTCGAATACCCCGGCACGTCGACACACTTGCCACTGCTCACGTTCACCAGCCGGTACACCCCCGAACCCGCCGAATCCAACCGGAAGTTCTGCCAGTCCGAATCCGCCGTGCACCCCCACTGCTGCAGCAACGCACCATTGTCCTTCGACGCCGCCGGCACATCGATGCACTTACCACTCTTCGTCACCGCCAGCTGATACACCCCACCCGTCGCCGGCAACGTCGCCGCCACAGCCGGCGACACCGCACCACCCACCAGCAACCCGCACACCGCGAGCACGAACGCGACCACCACGGCACCCAGCCGGGTGCCCTTTCCGTTGAACATGGGTTCCCTCTTCTCTCGTATCGGCAAAGGAAGTTCTGGACCGGGTCAGCGGACGGGGTTCCAGCCGTCCGTACCCGCGAGATACTTCTGCGGGGTGTAGGTGGCCGCCTGCGCGTCGGTGAGCTGCGGGCGGTTGGCGTTCACCGTGGCCCCGGCACCGGTGTTGCGGTATTCGCGGAACCGGGCGTTCTGCCAGGTGCTGGTGGACATGTTGGTCCAGGGCTGGGCGGTGGCGATCGCCGCCGAGAGCGTGCACTCCCGGTAGAGGACCTGGGCGTCCTGGCGCCACGGACGGCCGAGCTGGGTGGTGTTGTTCACCGTGCTCGTGACGGTCGACCGGTAGAAGAGGAACCCGTAGGTGCGCTCGGCGGGCGTGCTGGCCGCGGTGATGGGCCCGCCGGTGCTCCGCTTCTCGTGGATGCGGCTGCTGTCGAAGACCGCGACGCCACCGCCGTAGATGAAGTCCACCGTGCCCTCGACGTACGAATTCCACACGTAGACACGGGCGTTGTTGTTCACCAGGAAGGTGTCCTGGTCGCCGAGGAGGCGCACGCCGTCCAGGAGGGCCCGGTCTGCGTCGAGGTAGAGCGCGAGCGCCTGGTCACCGGTGTCTGAGGTGTTCTCGTCGAAGTCGTTCGCCATCGTCAGGTTGGTCGCGACGAAGTCGTGGCCGAGTACGACCACGGTGGCGCTGCCGGAGGTGCCGTAGTCGCCGGCGTTGCGGTTGCCGACGATCACCACGTCGTCGGGGGAGTCACCGGTGCCCTGGAGGGTGATGTAGGGCTTGTTCGCGGGGATGTTCACCGCCTGCCGGTAGGTGCCCGGCTTGATGGTGATGACGACCCGGCTGGCGTTGCCCGTGCCGACCGCGTCGACCGCCGCCTGCACGGTGGTGTAGGTGCCGGTGCCGTCGGCCGCGACCGTGTTCGCCGTGGTGGTACCGACCGGCTTGAAGGCCCACTGCTTGTTGGTGTTGGCGGTGCAGGTCTCCTGGATGATCGCGGTGCCGTTGGTCGTCGAGGCACCCTCGTCACTGACACAGAGACCACTGTTGACGTTGATGATCTGGAACGTCCCCGAACCACTCGCCACCAGCGTCCACGCCTGATTCGTCTGACCCGCACAGCTGTACTGCTGCAACCGCGTCCCCGACACCGTCGAATACCCCGGCACGTCGACACACTTGCCACTGCTCACGTTCACCAGCCGGTACGTCCCCGAACCCGCCGAATCCAACCGGAAGTTCTGCCAGTCCGAATCCGCCGTGCACCCCCACTGCTGCAGCAACGCACCATTGTCCTTCGACGCCGCCGGCACATCGATGCACTTACCGCTCTTCGTCACCGCCAGCTGATACACCCCACCCGTCGCCGGCAACGTCGCCGCCACAGCCGGCGACACCGCACCACCCACCAGCAACCCGCACAC
>NZ_JBSFVR010000374.1:0-7302 GCF_053592415.1 Streptomyces sp. NPDC002690
GCCGTCGTGGCGATCCGGGCCCCACGGCCGTCGTGCGGGCCGGCTCAGCCGACCGCCGTCGCCAGCACCGCCGCCGCCTTCGCCACCAACGGGTGGTCCCCGGCCGCCGTGGCCTGCGGCTTGGTGGTCAGTACCGTCACCACCACCGGCTCGCCCGCAGCCGTCCAGGCGATCCCCGCGTCGTTGCAGGTGCCGTAGGAGCCGCCGCCGGTCTTGTCGGCGATCGTCCAGTCCTTCGGCAGCCCCGTCCGGAAGCGGGTCGCGCTGGTCCGGCAGTTCAGCAGCCAGCCGGTCAGCCGCTCACGGTCGCCCGGCGTGAGCGCGTCACCGAGGACGAGCCGGGCGTACGTACGCGAGAGGGCGTAGGGGGTGGTGGTGTCCCGCCACTGCCAGGGCTCGGCCGAGTTCAGCTCCGTCTCCCACCGGTCCAGGCGGGTCGTGTCGTCCCCGAGCGACCGGCAGAAGCGGGTGACCCCCGACGGGCCGCCCAGCTCCCGCAGCAGCAGATTGCCCGCGGTGTTGTCGCTGTCGCAGATCGCCGCGTCGCAGAGCTCGGCCACGGTCATCCCGGTGGCCAGATGGGCCCGGGTGACGTCGGAGGCGTCGACCAGGTCCGCCTCCGTGTAGCGGACCAGCCGGCCCAGCACCTCGCCGTCCCGGTCCAGGTCGCGCAGGACGGCCGCCGCCGCGAGCGTCTTGAAGGTCGAGCAGAGCGGGAAGCGCTCGTCGGCGCGGTGGGCCACCGTGGCGCCGGTGGCGACGTTGCGGGCGTACGCGCCGAGCCGGGCGCCGTGCTCCCGCTCCAGGGCCCGCAGCGAGGCCAGTGCGTCCTCGGCCCCTGCCGCGAGGTCTCGGGACGACCCGGTGGCGTGCGCGGTCCCGGCCGTGAGCAGCGTGCCGGCGCCGACCGCCCCGGCCAGCGTCAGCAGGCTCCGGCGGGACGGGTGCGCGATGGGGGAGCGGTGGGGCATGGTGGCGGGAACCTCTCGTCGTTCCGTACGTAAGGTCATGCCGCCCGACGCTAGCCACCCGCCGCCGGAACGCGGTGTTCCGCACCTGCCGGGCGTGCCGGAAGCGGTGGGAGCGGCAGGTGTGGCGCATGGGTCGTACGGGGTGAGCGGTGGCGGAGGCGTACCGGCCCGGCGGAGGAGTTCCGCGCGTACGGGACAATGGGGGGATGACCACGCTCGCCCCCGCGCCCCAGCAGCTCCGCATCGGCCCGCACACCGTGCAGCCGCCGGTGGTCCTCGCCCCCATGGCCGGTATCACCAACGCGCCGTTCCGCACCCTGTGCCGTGAGTTCTCCGGTGGCCGGGGGCTGTTCGTCAGCGAGATGATCACGACGCGGGCGCTGGTCGAGCGCAACGAGAAGACCATGCAGCTCGTCCACTTCGACGCGAGCGAGACCCCCCGGTCGATCCAGCTCTACGGTGTGGACCCGGTCACGGTCGGCAAGGCCGTCCGCATGATCGTCGACGAGGACCTCGCCGACCACATCGACCTGAACTTCGGCTGCCCGGTCCCCAAGGTGACCCGCAAGGGCGGCGGCTCGGCTCTCCCGTACAAGCGACCGCTGCTGCGCGCGATCCTGCGCGAGGCCGTGGGGAACGCCGGTGAGCTGCCGGTCACGATCAAGATGCGCAAGGGCATCGACGACGACCACCTCACCTACCTCGACGCAGGCCGGATCGCCGTCGAAGAGGGCGTGGCCGCCGTCGCGCTGCACGGCAGGACCACGGCCCAGCACTACGGCGGCACCGCCGACTGGGAGGCCATCGCCCGCCTCAAGGAGCACGTCCCGGAGATCCCCGTCCTCGGCAACGGCGACATCTGGTCCGCCGAGGACGCCCGTCGGATGATGGCCGAGACCGGTTGCGACGGCGTGGTCGTCGGCCGCGGCTGCCTCGGCCGCCCCTGGCTCTTCGGTGATCTGGTCGGCGCCTTCGACGGCACGAACACCAAGCGCGAACCGGCCCTGCGCGAGGTCGCCGAGGTGATGGTGCGCCACGCGACCCTGCTGGGCGAGTGGATCGGTGACGAGGCGCGCGGCGTGATCGACTTCCGCAAGCACGTGGCCTGGTACCTCAAGGGCTTCGCGGTGGGCTCGGAGATGCGCAAGAAGCTCGCGATCACCTCCTCCCTCCAGGAGCTGGCCGGCCAGCTGAACGAGCTGGACCTCGACCAGCCCTGGCCGGACGGCGCGGACGGCCCGCGCGGACGCACGTCGGGCAACAACCGGGTGGTGCTCCCAGACGGCTGGCTGAAGGACCCGTACGACTGCTCCGGCGTGAGCGCGGACGCCGAGCTGGACACCTCCGGCGGCTGACGGCGGCACGGACCCGCGGGGGGTACGAAGCCTCCGGTGCGGCGGTGGCACCCCGTGCCAGGGGCCACCGCCGCACCGGCCGCCGTCAGTTGACGGTCAGAACCGCCGTGTTGTTCGTGAGATCCGGGTCGAAGCCGAACGGCGGGGCGCCGAACTCGCCGTACCCGGGGTGGACGCTCACGGAACCGGTCGCGCCGGGCACCACGGTGGTGACGCGCAGGGTAAGTGTGAACGTGCGCCGTGCGTCCTCCCGGACCCAGTACGGCAGGGCGCAGTCGTAACGCGGGGCGCCCGTCCGCGACGGGTAGTAGCTCCCGGCGAGGGTGCGGGGGGAGCAGTCGGACGGTACGTCCGTGACCGTGGTGCCCTCGGGCACGATCAGCCGGACCTTGGCGGCCGGATCGCCGGAGCCGAGGTTGCCGACCCAGGCCGGGCCGTGGTTTTCGAACGTGAGATCGGCCGTGACGGTCTCGCCCGCGGCACCGGAGATCGCGTCACCGGTCACGGAGAAGTCGGCGGTGTTCTCCGCGCCGATCTGAACGATGGCGTAGTTGTTCGCGGAGTCGAGATCCTGGACGCCGCCGGGCTCGACGTCGATGTCCAGGCGCTCGTTCAGTGCGTGGGAAGCGAGCTGTACGGTCAGCGGCTCGGGCAGCTCGAAGGACTCGCCCGGCGCCAGCACTTGGTCGAACGTGCAGTTCACGTAACCCGAAGGTGCGTACTCGTCGCCGTCCGACGTGGTGTAGTCGCAGGCGTCGTACGGGGTCGGGTCGGTGAGGCCGTACGAGGTGTACAGCGTGACGCCGAACCCGTTCGCGTTCTCGTTGCCGTGGTTGGTGACCCGGAACGGGATCGTCAGCTCGGCGCCGGGCTGAGCGCCCTCGATGTCGGCGACGGGGTCGAGAGCGAGGTCGGGCCCCGAGCCGACGGTGACCGTCGTGGAGAAGCTCTCCTGCGGTGCGGTGAGCGTGCCGTCGGGGCCTCCGGTGGCCGTCGCCCCGTAGGTGACGGTGCCCTGCGTGCCGGCTCCGGCGCCGTCGGCGGCGCGGACCGTCAGCAGTACCTGGGGCTGGTAGTCCCTCCCGGTCACGGGCACCGTCGGGATGTCGCACACCGCGGTCGCACCCGTCGGCGCGCAGTTGTCGGGCCAGGTCACGTCGGCGACACCGGTGAGACCGGAGGCGTCGACGGTCAGTCTGCCGTCGGTCACCGTGAAGTTCTGGTTGTCGTGGTAGAGACCGACATCGAGGACGCGGGTCTGCGGCTGTTCGCCCCCGGTGCCGAGAGGCAGTGTCTGCTCGTACGGGCCGGCGATCCACAGCTGGTCGGTCTGCGGCGGATCGTCGTCGGCGAAGGCGGGGACGCCGAGGCCGCCGACCAGCAGGCCGGCCACGGCCAACGCCACGGCACCGGATCTGAGACGTACGTGATGGCCAGTAGAGATCTGCCTCAAGGAGTTCCCCCGGGGTGTGATGCGGAAGCCGCCGGCGGACCCGACGCGCCGGAGCGATCATCACATGAGGAGCCGTCCCGAAGCGCCCCTGTTTTCAGGCCGGTTGGCGAGCCCGTGGCCGCCGGCCGTCCCGTGGGCGGCGGGCGCCCGGCTCCCGGTTCCTCCGCCACCCTCAGGCCCCCGCTCTGCGGGCTCCAGGGGAGCGGCGGGTGGCGACGGCCTGATCGCGGGATGTCCGCATGGTGGCATCGGGGCGCTCCGGGGCGGCGTGATTCTCGCCACGCCTGAGGGGTGTTTAGCTCAGATGAGCGGCTCGTTCGGCCCTCCGGCGTGACGCAACTTCTCAAATGATGGCACTGCGTGCCAGATGTGCAGACTTTGATCGATCGACGTCATCCTCACCGAGCGTCACGATTCCCTGGTGGATCATCTGCGGAGCGTCACCTCGCGTTCGAGAGGTGAACACACGCCTCGGAGAGGCCCAGACGACCCCTCACTTTCGATCTGCTGGCAGACGGGTGGTTACGGCCGCACGATGGAGAAGTGGATGCCACCAGGCGCCTTTGATCTGGGTATGTTCCTGGCCGTCAGGGCAGCCACCGCGTCCTCAAGGAGTCGAGACCCGTGTCGGGAAACAACGGTCCAAGGAAGTTCGTCTACGACTTCACCGAGGGCAACAAGGATCTGAAGGACCTGCTCGGTGGGAAAGGTGCGAACCTCGCCGAGATGACCAACCTCGGTCTGCCGGTCCCTCCCGGCTTCACCATCACCACCGAGGCGTGCAAGGTCTACCTCGACAGCGGTGTCGAACCCGCCGAACTCCGCGACGAGGTGAGCTCCCATCTCGCCGCCCTCGAAGCGCGGATGGGCAAGACCCTCGGCCAGGCCGACGACCCGCTCCTGGTCTCCGTACGCTCCGGTGCCAAGTTCTCGATGCCCGGCATGATGGACACCGTCCTCAACATCGGCCTCTCCGACGCCTCCGTCGTCGGTCTCGCCGCGCAGGCGGGCGACGAGCGCTTCGCCTGGGACTCGTACCGACGCCTCATCCAGATGTTCGGCAAGACGGTGCTCGGTGTCGGTGGCGACCTCTTCGAGGACGCGCTGGAGGACGCCAAGCGGGCCAAGAAGGTCGAGGTCGACACGGACCTCGGCGCCGAGGACCTCAAGAAGCTCGTCAAGAACTTCAAGCGGATCGTGAAGACCGAGGCCGGCCGCGACTTCCCGCAGGACGCCCGGGAGCAGATGGACCTGGCCATACACGCCGTCTTCCAGTCGTGGAACACCGACCGGGCCAAGCTCTACCGCCGCCAGGAGCGCATCCCCGGCGACCTCGGCACCGCCGTCAACATCTGTTCGATGGTCTTCGGCAACCTCGGACCCGACTCGGGCACCGGCGTCGCCTTCACCCGCGACCCGGCCAGCGGCCACCAGGGCGTCTACGGCGACTACCTGCAGAACGCCCAGGGCGAGGACGTCGTCGCGGGCATCCGCAACACCGTTCCGCTCGCGGAGCTCTCGTCCATCGACCGGGCGTCCTACGACCAGTTGATGCAGATCATGGAGACCTTGGAGACCCACTACCGGGACCTCTGCGACATCGAGTTCACCATCGAGCGCGGCCAGTTGTGGATGCTCCAGACCCGCGTCGGCAAGCGCACCGCCGGGGCGGCCTTCCGGATCGCCACCCAACTCGTCGACCAGGGACTCATCGACGAGGCCGAGGCCCTCCAGCGCGTCACCGGCGCCCAGCTCGCCCAGCTGATGTTCCCGCGCTTCGACGACACCGCGAAGACCAGGCTGCTCGGCCGGGGCATCGCCGCGTCCCCGGGCGCCGCCGTCGGCAAGGCCGTCTTCGACTCGTACACCGCGATCAAATGGTCCCGCTCCGGCGAGAAGGTCATCCTGATCCGCCGCGAGACCAACCCCGACGACCTCGACGGCATGATCGCCGCCGAGGGCATCCTGACCTCGCGCGGCGGCAAGACCTCGCACGCCGCCGTCGTCGCCCGGGGCATGGGCAAGACCTGTGTCTGCGGCGCCGAGGAGATCGAGGTCGACACCAAGCGCCGTCGGCTCACCGTGGGCGACACCGTGGTGGAGGAGGGCGACCTCGTCTCCGTCGACGGCTCCACCGGCAAGGTCTACCTCGGCGAGGTACCCGTCGTGCCGTCCCCGGTCGTCGAGTACTTCGAGGGCCGGATGCACGCGGGCGCCGACGACGCCGACGAACTCGTCGCCGCCGTCCACCGGATCATGGCGTACGCCGACCGGATGCGGCGACTGCGGGTACGGGCCAACGCCGACAACGCCGAAGACGCCCTGCGCGCACGCCGGTTCGGAGCCCAGGGCATCGGCCTCTGCCGCACCGAGCACATGTTCCTCGGCGAGCGCCGCGTCCTCGTGGAGAAGCTGGTCCTCGCCGACACGGACGCCGAACGCGAGGCGGCCCTCGCCGAGTTGCTGCCGCTCCAGAAGGCCGACTTCATCGAGCTGTTCGAGTCGATGGACGGACTGCCCGTCACCGTACGGCTGCTGGACCCGCCGCTCCACGAGTTCCTGCCCGACATCACCGAACTCTCGGTGCGCGTCGCCCTCGCCGAGTCCCGCAAGGACGCCAACGAGAACGACCTGCGGCTCCTCCAGGCCGTGCACAAGCTGCACGAGCAGAACCCGATGCTGGGCCTGCGCGGGGTGCGCCTCGGTCTGGTCATCCCCGGCCTCTTCGCCATGCAGGTCCGTGCCATCGCCGAAGCCGCCGCGCACCGGAAGAACGCCAAGGGCGACCCGCGCGCCGAGATCATGATCCCGCTCGTCGGCACGGTCCAGGAGCTGGAGATCGTCCGCGAGGAGGCGGACCAGGTCATCGCCGAGGTCCAGGCGGCCACCGGGACCGACCTCAGGCTCACCATCGGCACCATGATCGAGCTGCCCCGCGCCGCACTGACCGCCGGTCAGATCGCCGAGGCCGCGCAGTTCTTCTCCTTCGGCACCAACGACCTCACCCAGACGGTGTGGGGCTTCTCCCGCGACGACGTGGAGGCGTCCTTCTTCACCGCCTACCTGGAGAAGGGCATCTTCGGGGTCTCCCCGTTCGAGACCATCGACCAGGACGGCGTCGGCGCCCTGGTGCGCAGCGCCGTCGAGGCCGGCCGCGCCACCCGCCCCGACCTCAAGCTCGGCGTCTGCGGCGAGCACGGCGGCGACCCGGAGTCGGTGCACTTCTTCCACGAGGTGGGCCTCGACTACGTCTCCTGCTCGCCGTTCCGCATCCCGGTCGCCCGGCTGGAAGCCGGCCGGGCCGCCGCCGCGCCGAAGGAGAGCGACAGCCGCTGACGCCCCCCTTCCGGCTTTTCGGCCACTGACTTCCGGATCCGCCACCACCGGGCCACCCCGACCCTCGCCCCGGCCCGGGCGGCGCCTCCGGAACCGGGGACTCCAACAGCCGCCTTCCAGCGCGGCGAGCTGGAGACCGTACGCCATCAGGTCGAACCGCTTGGCCTCCTCGCTCGTATCCTTCTCG
>NZ_JBSFVR010000375.1:0-7290 GCF_053592415.1 Streptomyces sp. NPDC002690
GCCTTCCGAATTCCGTGCTCCCTCGCTCCACCATCCCCGCACCCCTCCCCGTCCCGCGCCCCGTACCAGCACCGAGCGGCCGGTGTACCGCCCGCGCGCCATCAGGTCGATCCAGGCGCTCTCGTACGGCGGCCGGGTGGTGTTCCCCGCCATCCGGGCGAGCAGATCGTCCAGGTCCGCGGCCCGCTCGGTGTCCACGGAGATCAGCGAGGTGGCGATCCGGCGGCAGCGCAGGGTGGCGGCGAGGACGATCCCGGTCAGTCCCAGTCCGCCCGCGGTGGCGTCGAAGAGCGGGGTGCCCGGCAGCACCCGGTGGACCGAGCCGTCCGCCGTCAGCAGGTCCAGTGCCGTCACGTGCCGGCTGAAGGACCCGGCCGTGCGGTGGTCGTGGCCGTGCACGTCGGAGCCGATGGCCCCGCCGACGGTGATCCGGCGGTCGCCGGGCGGCACCACCGGGAGGTACCAGCCGGACGGCCGCAGCGTCTCGGCCAGCCGGTCCAGCCGTGTCCCCGCGTCGCAGACCACGGTGCCGGTGGCCGCGTCGAAGGAGCGGACCCGGTCCAGCGCGCCCATGTCGAGGACGGAGCCGCCGGCGTTCTGCGCCGCGTCTCCCGGCGCGCGCCCGAGCCCCCGGGCGATCGCGCCCCGGGGCCCGCGCCCGCGCACGACGTCGGCCGCCTCCTCGTACGTACGAGGACGAAACCGTACGGCGGTGGTCGGGGCGGTGCGGCCGGAGCCGCTCAAGGACACCGTGTCGACGGACATGCGGATGACCGTATCGCCCGGGAAAACCCCTTTGGGGCATTTGTTACAGGGCTCACCGGAATGGGTGATGCAGCGAGTGTCAGCACTCCCCGGCGTCGAACTTCCGCCGCCGCGCGGAAGTGTGCGTCCCGTCCACAGGTTTTCCAGGTCCCGGAGGGTACGCGTACGTCATGGACTGGCTGAAGAGACTCCCCGTGGTCGGCCCGCCGCTCGCCCGGCTGATGGAGACGCACGCCTGGCGCTCGTACGAGACGCTGGAACGTGAACACTGGACGCGGCTCGCGGCGGCCATCACCTTCATCAGCTTCCTCGCGCTCTTCCCGCTGATCGCGGTCGGCGCCGCCATCGGTGCCGTGCTCCTGAGCGACGACCAGCTCGACACGATCGAGCAGAAGACCGCCGAGCAGGTGCCCGGCATCTCGGACCAGCTCGGCATCGACAACCTCGTCGCGCACGCCGGGACGGTCGGAGTCGTCGCCGGTGCGTTGCTGCTCTTCACCGGCGTCGGCTGGGTCGGCTCGCTCCGCGACTGCCTGCGCGCGGTCTGGGGCATCGACGACCAGGACGACGGCAACCCGGTCGTGCGCAAGCTCAAGGACGCCGGACTGCTGGTGGGCCTCGGCGGCGCCGCGCTGCTGACCCTCGTCCTGTCCACCGTCGGCTCCACCGCGGTCGGCTGGACCGCCGACCGGATCGGCATCCCGGAGGACGGCGCGGGCGGCCTGCTGCTCCAGGCCGCCGCCATCGCGGTCGCGGTGGTGGCCAACTTCCTGCTGCTGCTCTACCTGCTGACCCTGCTGCCCGGGGTCGAACCGCCGCGCCGCCGGCTGGTGGTGGCCTGCCTGGTCGGCGCGGTCGGCTTCGAACTCCTCAAACTGCTGCTCGGCAGCTACATGAGCGGTGTCGCGTCCAAGAGCATGTACGGCGCCTTCGGCGTGCCCATCGCGCTGCTCCTGTGGATCAACTTCACCGCCAAGCTGCTGCTGGTCTGCGCCGCCTGGACCGCCACCGGCAGCAAGGAGGAGGCCGCTCGGGCGGAAGCGGAAGCGGCGGGCGGCGGCGGCCCGGCCGCTACGGGCGGGGGCGGCGCAACGGCCAGCGCCGGTTGACCAGGAACACTCCGGCCGCGAGCACCACCAGCACCCCGCCGACGAGGGCCAGGGCGATGCCGACGCCACCGGACGACGCTTCGGCGCGGGCGGCCGACTTCACCGCGGTCTTCTGCGGGTTCGCCCCGGCGGCGGCCTGGGGCCCCTTGCCCGTACCGCTGCCGGCGTCGGTCCCGGAGTCCGTGGAGCTGCCGACGTCCGCCGACTTCGGCGGCACCAGCTCGCCGACCGGTGTCACCTTGCCGCTCGCCGCGAAGCCCCAGTCCAGCAGCGAGGCCGCCTCCTTGTAGACCGCGTGGCTCGCGTCGGAGGAGGGGTTCATGACGGTGACCAGCAGCACCCGGCCGTCGCGCTCGGCGATCCCGGTGAAGGTGTTGCCCGCGTGGCTGGTGTAGCCGTTCTTGACACCCGCGATGCCCTTGTACGGCTCGATGCCGACGTCGCCGGTGAGCAGCCTGTTGGTGTTCTGGATCTCGAAGGTGTCGCGCTTGCCGTCGTCCTTCTCCTCGCCCGGGAAGTCGGCCGAGGCGGTCGCCGCGTACTCGCGGAAGTCCTTCTTCTGCATCCCGCTGCGGGCGAAGAGCGTGAGGTCGTACGCGCTGGACACCTGGTCCTGGGCGTCGTATCCGTCCGGCGTGACCACGTGGGTGTCGAGGGCCTGGAGCTCGTCGGCGTGCTCCTGCATCGCGGTCACGGTCTTCGCGACGGCTTCCTTCTCGCCCCCGGCCTCCCCGCCGCCGTACATCGACGCGAGGACGTGCACCGCGTCGTTGCCGGAGCGCAGGAAGACGCCGAGCCAGAGGTCGTGGACCGTGTAGGTCTGGTCCTCCTTGACGCCGACCAGGCTGCTGCCGTCCCCGAGGTCCGCAAGCTCGGCGTCGGTGACCTTGTGGGTCAGCGTGGAGGGCTGGAGCGCCGGCAGCACGGTGTCCGCGAAGAGCATCTTCAGCGTGGAAGCCGGCGGCAGCCGCCAGTGGGAGTTGTGCGCCGCGAGGACGTCCCCGCTCTCGGCGTCCGCCACGATCCACGAGCGGCCGGTCAGTTCCTCGGGCAGTACGGGGGCCCCAGCCCCCAGGTTGACCTGGGTGCCCTCCTTCGCGAGCTGCGGTCCGCCGACGCTCGACATCGGCAGGGTCGGCCTCGGCTGCTTGTCGTCGCTCTTGTCCTTGTCCGCAGCGAATACAGGCGCGGGACCCAAGACAAAGGTGGACATCAAGGCGGCGCAGATGGCTGTGAGTACGGTCTTTTTCAGAGCAGGCACGGTCGGAAACGTACAGGGCGTTCGTGTCGATGGGGACCCGGAGCCCCTGACCCGCCGGGGGCGACGCCAGGACAGCCCACCTCCGCCGCCCGTGCCGCCGGGGCCCCCGTTCCTGACGAATCGCCAGGATCGGGACACGCCCCTTTCCGCGGTCCGGCCCACCGGGGGAGCGGGGCGGGCCGGGGTACCCCGGGCGGGGGGAGTGGTGCCGGGCGGCGATACTGGGTCCATGAAGCTCAGCCGTCCCGTCTCCTGGTTCCTGCTCGCGTTCGGCGCGTGGTCGTGGGTGATCTGGGTGACTTTCGCCAAGAATCTGTGGAAGGACGGCAGCGGACTCGCCTTCGACGACGCGGGCGATCCGACCGCCTACTTCTGGGTCCACCTGCTCCTCGCCATCACCTCCTTCCTTCTGGGGACGGCCGTGGGAGTCATCGGGTTCCGGGGAATCAGGGCGCTCCGCACCGAACGCGCGTAATCGGCCACCACCGGCGCGCCGGGCAGGGGCCCAGCCTCCGGCGGGTCGCGGTGACGGCGGTACGCAGGTCCGGTACCCGGACCCCGAGGTGACGCAGCTCGCCGCGCAGGTGCGCGTGCCGTCGCTCGGCCCGTACCGGGTCCGCCGCCGCGCGCCGCGGAGCTCCTCGGCCGCACCGCCCGCCGACGGGGTGCCGTCCGTCGCCAGGTGTCCTCCTCCTCGCCGGTGGTCGCCGCACGATTAGCATGCGGGAGCGAGCCGCGCCGCGTACGGGCACGGCGACATGGGGCGGGGGAGTACCGGTGGTCGTGCTGTTCGCGGTGGTTCTGATCGTGGTGGTGGCGCTGCTCGCCGGCGTACACCGCTATCTGTGGCGCCGT
Organism: Streptomyces sp. NPDC002690; assembly: GCF_053592415.1. Taxonomy (NCBI): domain Bacteria; kingdom Bacillati; phylum Actinomycetota; class Actinomycetes; order Kitasatosporales; family Streptomycetaceae; genus Streptomyces; species Streptomyces sp. NPDC002690. Next base: position 3,991 of record NZ_JBSFVR010000375.1, read on the forward strand.
TTCGTCGGCGACACCACCGCCCCGGGCACCCCGCTCCGGCGTCTGGGCACGGTGGCCGCCTTCGTGCTGCCTCTGCTCAGCGTCGGCGCGCTGGTCTCCGGACAGACCGGCGCGCCCTTCTGGCTGCAACGGGTGCTCGCCTGGCCCGGGTACCTCTGGCTCGCCTGCCTGCTCTACCTGACGCTCGCCCTGCTCGTGGGCGAGGCGGTCCGTCCGCTGCTCCGCCGGGTGCTCGACCGCCGACGGCCGGAGCGTCCGGGCGAGGGTGCGTCCGAGGGCGCGGCCGACGTCGCGGGTGCCGGTGCCGGTGCCGGTGCCGGTGCCGCTCCGGTCGCCGGGGAGCCCGCCCGCGAGAGTGCCGACGCGCTCGTGCCGTCCGGTGCCACCACCCGTACGGCTGCCCCCGAGCGGACCGCTCCGGCAACGGCCGTCCCCGCCTCCGCGTCCCCCGGCCCCTCGCGGCGGCTCTTCGTCGCGCGGGCGGTCGGCGGTGCCGCGGCCGTCGCCGGGTTCGGGACGGTCGGGTACGGCACCTACGGGGTGCTGCGCGGCCCCCGCACCAAGCGGATCACGGTGCCGCTGGCCAAACTGCCGCGCTCCGCAGACGGGTTCAGGATCGCTGTCGTCAGCGACATCCACCTCGGCCCGATCCTCGGCCACGCCCACACCCGTCGCGTGGTCGACTCGATCAACGCGACCCGGCCCGACCTGATCGCGGTCGTCGGCGACCTGGTGGACGGCTCGGTCGCGGATCTCGGTCACGCCGCCGAACCGCTGGCGGACCTGGAAGCGCGGCACGGCAGCTTCTTCGTCACCGGCAACCACGAGTACTTCTCCGGCGCCGCCGAGTGGGTCGATCACGTCCGCGAACTGGGGCTGCACCCGCTGGAGAACGCCCGGGTGGAGATCGACGGCTTCGACCTGGCGGGGGTCAACGACGTGGCCGGCGAGAGCGAGGGGCAGGGGCCCGACTTCGACCGCGCGCTCGGCGACCGCGACCCGGCGCGGGCCGCGGTTCTCATGGCCCATCAGCCCGTCGTCATCGACGACGCCGTCGCGCACGGGGTGGACCTCCAGCTCTCCGGGCACACCCACGGCGGCCAGCTCTGGCCCGGCAACCTCGTCGCGGAACTCGCCAACCCGACCGTCGCCGGGCTCGAACGGTACGGCGACACCCAGCTCTACGTCTCGCGCGGCGCGGGCGCCTGGGGCCCGCCGGTCCGGGTGGGAGCGCCCTCCGACATCACGGTCGTGGAACTGGCTTCCCGGCAGGCCTGAGTCCTCCCCGAGGGAGTCGGCTCTTCCGAGCGAGTCCCCGATGGGGCTTTTCGGTGCCTTTTCTCTGTATTCCGCTGAAGAAAGCCGTTGTGTGAAAGTCGACATGACGATCTGTCAGCACGGTCATCGGGCCCCGCCCGCACGCCGTTTTCGTCACCCCGAGTGACCGGTGTCCCACTCAATGGACAGATGTGCCGCACCTCTTGACGGCTTGGGTTTCAAGTGTCAATCAAAAGCCCATCGGTCATCCATTTGGTCTTCCAGATGCGAAAATCGTGTGATTGAGTGAGCGCGAACATGCGGTGATGTGCGTGTATGCGTGCGTTGACCGCGGCGGGGCTGGTAAGGGAGAGCACGGCAATGCGTTCGATCCGGGTGCGGATTCTTGCGATATGCGCGGTACTGATCATCGCAGGGGTCGGGGCCTGGCAGCTTCTTCCCTCCGATGAGGCGGGTGGCAAGCCGATTACTGTGGGTACTGTCGACGAGGTCACCTCGCTCGACCCGGCAGGTGCGTACGACGCGGGATCGTGGTCCCTCTTCAGCAACCTGTACCAGACTCTGATGACTTTTAAGTCCGGAGCCATCGTGCCCGAGCCGGATGCCGCGGAGAGCTGTCAGTTCATCGGTCAGAAGCTCACGACGTACCGCTGCAAGCTGCGGGACGACCTGAGCTTCTCCAACGGCCACAAGATCACGGCGAAGGACGTCAAGTACTCCTTCGACCGACTGATGAAGATCAACTCCGATGTCGGCCCGGCGATCCTCTTCCCGAGCCTGAAGAACGTGGTGACCGACGGCCGCGACATCACCTTCAACCTGTCCGCCCGTGACGCGACCTTCCCCGCGAAGCTCGCCACCGGCGCCGGCGCGATCGTCGACCCGGCGACGTACCCGAAGGACAAGCTCCGCACGGACAACAAGGTGGACGGCTCCGGGCCGTACGTCCTGAAGTCCTACGAGGCCGGTGTCAAGGCGTCGATGACGCCCAACACCAGCTACCGGGGTGCGATCAGACACGTCAACGCGGCGATCGACGTCAGGTACTTCGACACCTCCGACAAGCTGCTCGCCGCCTGGAAGTCCGGCGGCCTCGACGTGACGCACCGCCAGCTGCCGCCGGCCGAGATCGCCAAGATCAACCCGGCCGACCCGAACGTGCAGATCACCGAGATGGACAGCGCCGAGATCCGCAACCTGGTCTTCAACGTCCGCCCGGGCGCGACGCTCTCGGACAAGCGCATCCGGCAGGCCATCGCCTGGACGATCGACCGCGGGCCGCTGGTGGGCAACGTCTACGACTCCACCGTCGAGCCGCTCTACTCGCTGATCCCGCAGGGCTTCATCGGCCACTCGACGCCGTTCTTCGACACCTACCCGCAGCCCGACGTGTCCAAGGCCAAGGAACTCCTCCAGGAGGCCGGCGCCGAGATCCCCGTGCCGATCACCTTCGCGTTCCGCCCGGACGGTGCGACCACCGCGGAGTCCGCCGAGATCAAGCGTCAGCTGGAGAAGGACGGGCTCTTCAAGGTCGACGTCAAGGAAGTCGAGTGGCAGACGTTCCAGAAGGGCTACGCGGCCGGTAAGTACGACGCGTACACCGTCGGCTGGCTCCCCGACTTCCCGGACCCCGACACCTTCGGCCAGCCGCTCGTCGGCACCGACAACAGCCTCCACAACGGGTACGCCAACCCGAAGCTGGACAAGCTCGTCACCGACACCCAGCAGTACGAGGACCGCAGCCGCACCTCGAACGACTTCAAGGAGATCCAGCAGATCGTCGGCGAGGACGTGCCGCTGGTCCCGCTGTGGCAGAAGAAGGACTACGTCATCGCCAAGACCGGGATCTCCGGTTCGCAGTACCTCTCCGACGGCACCGGCCTGTGGCGCCTCTGGGAGCTGAAGCGGATCTGATCCGCCGGTGGTGCGCACGCCACCCGTACGAAGACGGCCCTGTTCGTGGCAGTCGAACGCGCCTTACGCACAAGCAAGTTGGGTCATCAGGGGCCATCCCCCGGTCGC
>NZ_JBSFVR010000376.1:0-7285 GCF_053592415.1 Streptomyces sp. NPDC002690
GAGCGCTGGGCCGCCTGGGGGCGGGAGTACTTCGGGGGCTCCTGGTACGGCGCCCCCTTTCTGTGGGCGGAGAACTACTTCTACCGCAGTCCCGCCCCGGCCGGCACGGATCAGATCCGTAGGCTGCCCGGATGAGCGAACCCATGGACTTCGGGGCCCTTCTGGGGCGGCTGATGGAGTGCAGGCGGCTGGACGCCACCGCACTGGGCCAGGCGTCGGGACTCACCGGAAGTGAACTGGCCGGTGTACTGGAAGGCGTTGCGCCCAGCTCGTCCGCGCTGCGGAGGCTCGCGCCCGCGCTGGGGCTGCATGAGGCGGATCTCTTCGTGATCGCCGGAGCCGACCTCCCGGACGACCTCGCACCGGTGGACACGCGAGCCGGATCGCAGGTGGCCCCGCTGATACGCATAGCGACCGCCCTACGGCCGGAACACCGCGAAGCTCTCGGGAACTTCGTGGCGTCGATGCCCCAAAAGCGGCGGGCCCTCCCCGTCCCGGCCTCGCCGCCGCCCTTCGAGCAGTACCCGGACACACCCGGGGCGCTGCTCATGCGGCTGGCGCGGAACCGCAATCTCGGGTGGACCGCCACCGCGCAGACCTTCCTCGTGGCCACGGGACGCTACTGGTCTGCCGCCACCTACGGAGGAGTCGGGCGCGGGACCGTCCCGCTCACCCCTGAACTCCTCGCGGACTTCGGTGTCGTTCTCGACGTCTCCGTCGAAGATCTGGCGGCGTTGACCGGCATCACCCCTGCCGCCCCCCGGTCGGCCGGGCGCCGTCCCGGCGGAGTGGCCGGACTCATCTGGGGCGTACGGCGGCTCACCGAAGCGCAGTTGGACAGGATCGTCGAGCACGCGGAGTCCTTGCGCGTCTGAGCCCGGCCCGTCACGCCCCGGAGACTCGCCAACACCCGCCGCATGACCGGACATCGGCCTGCCGCCGGTCGCCTCACCGGGCGCCAGGAATCCGCCCCCCGGTGGGTCGGCGGACTCCTCAAAAGGACCGGTAGACAGAACTGACCCCCCTCCCTCCCCTCCTTGTCATCACCCGTGCGGGTGACTTGGTTGCTCTGGGGCAGTTCGGGCGGTTACGTTCAGCGCAACGACTTCATACACAGAGCGACCCCCGGGCGGGACGGCAATCCCAGCCGGGGGTCTGACCACTCCGGAAGGATCCAACTTCCCCATGGCTGCAACCGACTTTATCGCGCCTCCGCGCGCCCACTCAGGGCCCGCACACCCACCCTCCGGGGTGACCCATGTCCGCACGCGGCTGACCTCCGACTTCACGATCCTGCACAACGCGCTGGCCCAACGCCGGGGCAGCGCGGTCGCGGTGGGCGTCGGCGCGTACATCCTGTCGCTGCCGGACGGCGCCCCCGTGACCGTCGACGCCCTCTGCGCGCACTTCGACGAGGGCCGGATCACCCTCTCCCGCGCCCTGCGGGAGCTGGAGCACGCCGGGTATCTGGTCCGCCGGAAGGAGCGCTGGGCCGGGGGCATCATCCGTACCCGCACCTTCTTCCGTACGGTCCCGGGGCTGCGACTGCCGGAGTCGGAGGCGCCCAACCGGGTGCCGCCCGCACCGGTGTTGTCCGCACCGCTGTTGCAAGCGCCGGTGTTGCAGGCGCCCGTGCCGCCCGCCCCTGCGCCGCCGACGCCGGTGCCGCCCGCGCCGGCCCCTCCCGCGCCGGTGTTGCCCGCGCCCCGCCTGCCCGCGCCCCGCCCTGAGGAGCGGGCCGCCCCGCTCCCCGACACGCCCCCCGAAGCGGCCCCGGACCCGGACCCGGAGGAGGGCGCCGACACCCCCGCTCCCCTCACTCAGCCGGACGAGGCCGACACCGAGAACGACTCCCCCCTCGGTATCACCGGTGTCGACCCGCAGGCGGTGGTGATCCTCGCCTCGCTGCGTATCGTCGATTCCCGGCTGATCCTGTCCCGGCGCGAAGTCAGCAAGCTGGCGCCCGCCGTCGCCGACTGGCTCGCCCAGGGGGTGGATGCCGAGACGATCACCCACACCCTGACCGCAGCGCTGCCGACCCCCCTCCGGGCCCGCCCGGCCCGCATCCTCGCCTACCGCCTCCGCGACCGGCCCATGCCGCTTCCGGTGTCGTCGCGCGCCAACCGGGCCGACCCGACAGAGGATCTGAGCACACCTTTCGACGCACCATCGCCGGTGGTGCAGCTTCCCTGGCAGACCTGTGACGGCGGCTGCGAGCGCGCGTTCCGCGCGGCCGGACCGGGCTCGTGTCAGAACTGCGCCGAGCCCGGCGGCCAAGTGCCCGAGCAAGCGGCGGACGCCGCCACGGGCTCGATCGCCTCGATGCGTACCGCTCTGCGCGAGAGCAAGGAAGCACGGGCCGCCACCCCCGCCAAACGCCCGAGGTTCTCGGCCCGCAAGCAACCCTGGGCGCGAGCCGCCTCACCCGCCTGAGCGGGTCGCCTCAACGCCCGGGCGCAGTCGCCTCTCCCCCTCAGCCCTCCCGAGTCGGCGGGTTCGGCGTACGCCCCGTGAGGGCGGCGAGGGAGTTGCGCACGTGGGTCATGCGGGCGTGCAACTCCTCGCGGGCGACCTCGTGTTCGCGCAGTATGCGTTCGGTCTCGCGGACCACCCGTTCCTCGCGGACCCGAGCCTCGGCGAAGAGTTCGGAGGCCCGGTCCCCCGCGTCCTCCTGGCGGTGGCGTGCGGCCTCCTCGGCCTCCGTGCGCCCGCGCCACGCCGCCGCGAGGACGGCCTCCGCGCGACCCATCAATTCGTCATGACGGGTCGTCACTTCAGTTTCGCGGGCGAGGACTTCAGCCTCGGAAGCCTTGTGGCGCTCGGCGTGTTCCTGCTCCTGGTGCGCGAGGACGCTCGACGTGCGGGCACGGGTCTGGGCCATCAGCTCCTCGCCCTTCGCCCGGATCCCGGCGGCGTCCTCGCCCGCCAGCGCCAGGGTCTCCGCCGCGACCCGGCGGGCCTCGGCGAGGATGCTCGTCGCGTCCTCCTCGGCCTGGGTCCGCACCTTCTCGGAGTACGCGCGTCCCGCGTCCCGTGCCCCGCGTCCGGCGGTCTCGGCGGCGTCGCGGAGCGCCTGCGCGGCCTCCTGGGCGGCGGCGCCGGACTCGGCCACCTCCTCCTCGGTGAGGGCCAGTATCGACCGGGCGCGCTCGCTCAGCTCCTGGTACGTCTGCGGGGCGAGGCCCGCGACCTGCTCGGTCAGCCGCGCCGACTCGGCCGTCAGCTGCTCCACGAGGGCGGACAGCCGGGACAGCTGGTCCAGGGCCGCGTCCCGCTCGGCCGAGAGTGCGGCGACGAAACGATCCACCTGCTCCGGGCGGTAACCACGTCCTCGTCCCCCCACGAAGCCATGTCCGGACACCGGTGCAGCACTCATCCCTGAAGCCCTCTCTTCCGCACGCCGCCATCGATCCTGAGGTCAAGGATGCGGCAATTGGGCCGGAAGTCGGAATCGATCAGCCGCTTTCCGGACGGAAGCGACCGGCGTCACAGCCCGGCGGCGTCCGCGAACGCCCACCGCAAACACCCCCAGGAATACCCGGCCGAAGCAGGCCGGACACGCGAAGACGCCCACCCCTTCGAACAGAAGAACAAAGGGTTGGGCGTCTCAGCGTGTGACGTTTCCGGCGGTCTCGCGCGACGGAGGGATCAGATCAAGCCATCCCACATCTGCTCCAGCAGCACCGACCACCAGCTCTCCGGCGACGCCAGCGCCGCCGGGTCCAGGGCGGCCAGCTGCGCCTGGAAATCGACGGTCCAGCGGCCGGCCTGCTCCGGGTTCAGCCCGTACCGCAGCCGCCACATCCGCCCCAGCAGGGCCATGGACCGGACGAACTCCGGCAGCCCCGTGTTGACGAACTGCGGCAGCACCGACTGCCCGCCCGGACCGGCCTCCACCGGCACGGCCACGATGTTCGCCGTGCCGTACTGGACGCAGATCGCCCGGCCGAAGTCCGTACCCATCACCAGGTACGCCCCCGCGTCCGGCGCGGGCCGCACCTGGCGCTGCGCGGCCAGCTCGGCAAGGGTCGGCACGACCGGCTGACCGGGCTGGGCCCAGAAGAACGGCCCGAAATCGGCGGGCAGCCCCGCCCAGACCAGGGTCCGGCCCACCGTTTCCGGTACGCCCTGCCGGGACACGGCCCGCTCGTCGAACCGGAGCACACCCTGCGGGCCGAACGCCTGGAGCAGCTCCTCGGCCACCCCTTCCGGCCCGACCGGCGGCGCGGGCTGCACCGGCGGCAGCGGCGCCCGCACCGGGGCGGGCCGCGCCGGTCCGTCCGCGACCTGGTGCAGCTCACCCTGATGGGTGAGGAGGTGCCGCATGCCCTGCTGACGGCTCGCGTGGTCGGTGCCGTACGGGGCGACGCTGGTGATCCGCACCTGCGGCCACATCTCGCGGATCATCCGGGCGCAGTAGCCACCGGGCAGCTCGCAGGACTCCAGCTCGGTGTGGAGTTCGATGACCTGCTGCGGCGGCACGTTCATGCCGCGCAGCTCGTAGAGCATCTGCCACTCCGGGTGCGGGGTGCCCGGCGCCGAACGGCGGATGAGCTGCTGCTCGCTGCCGTCGGGCGCGCGGTACCGCAGCACCGCCTGGTAGCCGGGGCCCACGGTCGGCGGCTGGGCGGGCTGCTGCGGATAGCCGTACGCGGGCGGCGGCGGGGGTACGGCCCCGGGACCGGGCACGCCGGGCGGCGGCCCGGGCGGGCCGACGGGGGCGCCGATCGGGGGCGCGGCGAACACCGTCTCCGCGTGGTGCACGTCGCCGCGCGGCCCGGGCGGACCGGGAGGCGCCGGAACCCCGGGCGGCGCGGGCGGCGCAGGCGGACCGGGCGGCGCAGGCGAGGCAGGCGGCTGAGGCACACCAGGAGCACCGGGCACCCCAGGAGCACCGGGCGGACCGGGAACCCCCGGAGCGCCGCCCAGGCCGACCGCGGGGGCCAGCTGTGTCGGTACGTAACCGGCGGCGGGCACACCGGGCGCGCCCGGGCCCGAGGGCGGCGGGACCGCGCCGGGGCGTGCGCCCGGGATGCCCGGGGCGCTGGGCGGCGGCGGTACGGAACCGGGGCGCGGGCCGCGCGGCGGAACGGGGGCCTTGCTGGTCGCGGCGTTCGCGATGTCCTCGGCCCCCGGAGGGACGCCCGGCACCCGCCTGGGTGCCCCGCCCGACATCAGCGCGGTCGGGGCGTCGGCGGAAACGACCGGCGTGGGCGCGCCCTCGTCGTCGGCGCCCGAGAGCGGCGGCGCGAACACGGTGGCGGGCAGCGGGACCGCCGCGTCGTCCGAGTCGCGGTTGGTGTCCGTACCCGCCCACGGCGTGGCACCGTCCGGCACGGGTGCGGCGACCGGGGAGCCCTTCGCGGGAACCCCGTCCGAGGCGGTCGGCTCGTGGTCCGCCGGCTGCTGCCGGGCGGGCCACGGCGTCGCCCCGGAGTCCTGCGCGTGCGAGGTCGCGACGGAGGGCGCGGGCGGGCCGACGGGAGCGGCCGGAGCGGCGGGCGCCACCGGGACCGCGTCGTTCACCGCATCGCTCACCGCGTCGTTCACCGCACCCGGCCCGCCCGCCTGCGCGGGCACCGCTCCGGCGCCGCCGGAACCGTCCGGAACCGCGTCGGACGGCTCACGCCGGTGGTCCGGGATGCCCAGCTTGTCGGCCGCTTCCTGGAGCCACTCCGGCGGCGTCAGCAGGAAGGACGTCTGGTTCAGGTCGATGCGCGCGGGCGGCCGGGGTGCGGGCACCTCGTCCTCCGGGGAGCCGTACTCCTCCTCGTAACGCCGTATCACCTCGCCCACCGGCAGTCCCGGCCACAGCGTGGCCTCGCCGCTGTCGCGGGCGATGACCAGGCGCTGGCGGCCACCGTCCGAGACGGGGCCCTCCGGGCGGTCCTCCGCCCATGCCACGAAGCCCCGTTCGAACTCGCGGACCCGCACCTCCCGGTGCTGGTAGCCGGGGACGTCACCGTTGACCCACTCGTCGGCCCGCTCCTGCGCCTGTGCGAACGTCACCATCGCGCTCACCCCTCCACCGGGACGGCACGCGCGAAGCCGCCGTCCACCATCAGGTTGGCCACCGTGTCCAGCTCCTGCGGGCTGCCCGCGAGCCGTTCGAGGAACGCGTCGAAGTCCGCGCCGCACTGCACCATCAGCCGGTCGGAACGCTCCTGCACCGTCATCTCGTTCCGGTCGCGCGCGTCGTCGTACGCGCAGAACCAGACCGAACCGATGCCGCCACCCTTCACCTTCACCGCCAGCAGACCGCCCTGGACGAACGCGATGCCCAGGAAGTCCTTGGTGAAGTGGTCCCGCAGGCACTTGTTGACGTAGACGAGGTCGTTGACCGCCGCCTCCTCGCGCACCGTGAAGAACGGCTGGTCCACCAGCAGCCCCAGCTCGGGGTCGAGCGCGGTGCCCACCGGGGCGGAACCGCCCGCCGCCTTCAGGAACGAGCGGTACGCGCCCGGCAGCCGGTAACCCAAGTCCTCCTCGGCGCCCAGGATCTGCGTCTCGGACACCGCGACGGCACCCTTGGGCAGCCGGAAATGCGCGGGCTTGGTGCCCTGCAACGGCCGGGTGCCGCGCCGCTCGTGGTCCACCGGGGTCGTCGACAGTCCGGCGTGGTGGCGCAACAACGCCTTCACGTCGACCGGTACCAGCTCCATCCGCCGGCCGCCCGACACGTGGTGCCAGGTCCAGCCGTGCGGGGTCGCCACCGCCGGGATCGTGTCCCACAGCTCATGACCGGTCGCCGCCAGCGCGGCGTTGGCCGACACGTAGTCCGTGAGCCGGAGTTCGTCGATGCCGAAACCCTCCGGCGGATCGGCGATCTCCGCAGCCGCGCGCGCGTACGGGGAGAAGTCCGGATGACCGTTCGCGTCGATCCGTACGCCCCTCGGGTGGCGCGACGCCCGGACCGGGTCCGGGAAGTGCACGACCTGCCCGGCGTAGGCCGCGTTCGGTGGCGCGGCTTGCTGCCCGAGCCGACCTGTCGTCATGGCGGTTGCCCCCTGCTGCGTCCGGTGTTCCGCACAGCCTATGCGGTGGCGCAACAGGCAGGACCGCCCCTTCGCGGCCGTCACCGACCGTCACACCGAGGTGACGGAAGAGCGACGGTTGGGCGGCTTTGAGCGACACGCTGCACCCAATACCGCCCCAGCTTCCCCACCGTCCGACACATTTGGCAGGCTGTCCCCCGCAACTCGGGGGATTGCACGGGAGGAAATCGACGCCATGCACGACGTACACACAGTCACTTCCGGGGACCCGCGTCTCAGCTGGAGCACCA
>NZ_JBSFVR010000377.1:0-7285 GCF_053592415.1 Streptomyces sp. NPDC002690
ATTCGAGACGCAGGAGTTCGACTCCCCGCCCGATGAAGCTGGTCGACTCCTCGGGCAGGTTTCCCACGATCTTCATCATCACCGTCCGGCGGCTCGGCCGCGGCCTCGGCGACCTCGGCCGGTGCCGGGGGCCGCTCCGAGGCCGCTTCGCCCGGCGCTTCCTCGGTACCGGGGGCCGCCACGGGGCGGACACGCGAGGTGCCGGAGGTCTCCTCGGCCGGCCCCTCGGGGGGTCGCCCGGTGTCCTTCGGTGCCGGTCCCGCGCCGATCACTCCGGCGCTGAGACGCGGCACCGCCGTCCCGGCCGGCCGTGACGACGCGCGGGACTCCTCCTCGGGTCCGCTCGCGTGTGCGTTTCCGCTCTCCGTGGCCGCCATCTCTTCTGCTCTCTTCGTCGATTCGTCGTCATCGTGTGGGTGGTGGGTAGTGGGGGTGGCCGTGCAGGGCGCGGTCCCCCGAGGGGCGAACGGGTGGGACCGACCACCCCTCACATCGGTGTGGTGACTGCCGGTGTCCGCTCCGCATCGAACAACCGGAGCCACGCGCGAGGCGGTTCGGGGAGGCGAAGGAGTGCTGTCCTCATCTCCTCCGTGCTGTACGCGCCGGTACCGCGGAGCTCCTTCAGCCTGTCCAGGGCCTGCTCCTCGGCCCGTTGACGGGCTTTCGGGCCGAGTGCCCTCGCGATGTCCTGCCCGAGACCGGTGAGAGTCGCGTCCAGCTCGGCCGCGGGGGAGAGCTTCGCGACGGGTTTCGGGCTCAGTACGTCGTAGACCTCCTCCGACACCGTGTCCCACGTCTCGATCGGCGGGGCGGCGATCGGCACGGGGGGCTCCTCGTCGGGGGAGCCGCCGAGACCGAGTTCCTGGAACTGCCTGATCAGCTCGTCCATCACGCTGTCGCTCGTCACCGTGCGGACGTCTCCCGTCAGGACGAACCCACTGGACGCCCTGCCGAGTTCGACGGCGTCGGCGAAGGACTGGGGAAAGACGTCGATCCATCCGCCGTTCCGGTCGCGTGCGTGCAGCGCGACGTCGACCGTCGAGGCGGAGGTGCTCTTTCCCGAGGTGAGGGCGAAGTTCTCGGCGGGAGAGAGCGCACGCCCCTGCCGTGCGGCCGCCTTGCACACGATCATGTGGATCGTGAAGTCCTTCACCCTGCTCTCCTCGTCTCCCAGCAGGCGCAGCACTTCGTCGATGGCCGGTCCGCCCGCACCGACGTCTCCTTCGTGGCCGACGACGTAGAGGGTTCCGCCCTCCTTGAGGTTGCCGAGGGAGGGTGCGAGGCCCTTGGTCTGAAGAGCGCCCAGCAGATACCCCGCCTCGGGCGACTCGGCCAGGACATGGACCGCGTCCCTCGCGGGCTCGATCGGCAGGTCCAGCACCGTCGGCGCGCCCGCCGAAAGGGCCGCACCCCCTGTGTCCGCCGTGACGTGCACCGGGTTCGCACCCGAACCGAGCTGTGCCGGGGTGGAGTTGAACGTGTCGGGGGCAACCGCTTGCAAGGCCGCGGGCTTCGCGTGGTCATGGCGTACAGACCGGTCGAACCGGAGCAGCGGAGGTTCGGCGCTCGCGTCCACCGTGCGTCGATCGCCCGGCCCTTCGGCCTCCTGGTACTTCTGCGTGATCTCGACCGCCTGCTTCAGCAGAGCGCGGTAGTGGGTGACCGATGCGTCGAAACGGTCACTGATCCGCTGGATCTCCGCCCGCTGCACCTCGCCGAGCACCACGGTGTCCATCGGTCCGGACGCGGCATCCGCTTGGTGCGCCAACGCCCGTTTGAACCAGGGAAGTCGGGCCTGGTCGTAGGCCACGGAGTTGTCCTTGACCGCGGTCTGGGCCTCGTTGACCGCGTTCCATGCCTCCGTGAGCCGGGGACGGGTCCCCTCGGCCCCCAGGATGCCGAGGTTCATGGCCTCCGCCTCGGTGATCCACATCTCGACGGTCAGGTCGGCGGTGTCCCTGAGCGTCTTCGCCGAGCGTGAGTTCCCGGACCCCAGCGGGCCGTCCTTGAAGTGCCGGGTGACCGCGACCTCGGCCAGAGCCGTGACGGGGACGCTGATCAGGAGGGCACGGCCTGTCAGCGGCTTCTCGTTGAAGCGTTGCTGGACGGCGTCCGCCTCCGTCGCGTTCACTCCCGCCGACGCGTTCACTCCCGTCTGGGGGAGCGCCGAGGCGGTGGCCGGGCCGAGAGCCGGAGTCAGCGCGGCGGCGAGGTTCTGGCCGGACGAACTGCTCTCCGCGGTGCTCCGCGCGAGCCCCGTGCCCTGCCCGCGCAGCGTCTCCAGGCGCACGGAGTCGCTCATCCGGCGAATGACCGCCTTCTCGAAGTGGGCGGCCATGTGCACGACCACGTCGGCGCTGGTCCCGCCGAATAGCCCCCGATGGGTGAGGCCGGGCAGTCGGTAACCGCCCGTCAGGGCGGTTCCGTCGGCGAGGGCGCCGGCGAGGGCGACCGGACCCAGCCCCGACGCGAGAGCCTGCGCCGCCGTCCTGCCGGGCTTGGTGAGCGAGGAGGTGGCCGGCGTTCCGTCGGCCGGCGTCTCCTTGCCCGCTGCCTTCGCCAGGAGGCCGGACACGACGCGGTGCAGCTCGTCCGCACCGCTGAGCGCCTTGACGTGGTGCGTGGTACCCGGAACGACCCCTCCCGGGTTGGTCCGGGCCAGCCACGCGGACGCCGTCTCGTCCGGCAGGGGGCCGGTGCTCGCGTCGGGGGCGGAAGGCGACGTCCACCTCGTGCCCGTGGGTTCGAGATGGACGAGCGGTACGTAACTGGTGGTGGCGGGGGACATCCAGGCCACCCCGCCCGGTGCGTCCTCCGTCGGCTCGGTCCCGCTGAGGATCTCCGTACCGTCCGCGTCGAAGATCTGGACACGGGTCTCCCACTCGCTCTCCACTCTGACCATGGGGCTGGTCAGCGCATTGAGATGGGTGACGACCCGCTGGGCGGAAGCGATGGTTTTCTCCGCCGCCGCTCCGCCGCCGGTGCCGTTCGGCCCCGCCCCTCCCGTAAGCACTCCGGAGGTGCTCCGCTGACTGGAACCGCTCCCCGCGTCCAGCCCGTTGGCCTTCGAGACGACCGAGGAATCCGTCACCACGGTGGTGAACGTGCTCTCGATGTCCCCCACACCGGAGGCGGCGACGACGGTGTGCGTCGCGACCCGGCGATGGGTCACCCGTACCTGGAGGTTCTTTCCGCCGTGGAAGATCCTCTTGACGAAGTGTTTCTCGCCCACCCGGACACGGCCCAGCAGCTCCACCCCGGCCTGGATGCCGGCGCGGAAGGACTGTTCGCCGACCAGCGTGTGAAGAGTGTCCCGGCCCCGCTGCCCCACCCCCAGCTCCTCCAGTTTCGCCAGAGCCCGGTCGATCTCCTTCAGCCCCGCTCGCACCGCACGGTCCGAGGCCGTCGCCGTCGGCTCGGACGGATCGAAGGAGGCCGCCTCCGCCGGCATGGAGGCGGAGGCGGCCAGCGGGTAGAAGTCGATACCGTCGTCGTGCATCCACGAGGGGACGGCCATCCCCTCCAGATGCCCGCCCGCCCACTCTCCCAGCCCGTCGTCGACGGCTCCGGCGCGGTGGAGGTCGCGGGGGGTCATGAGCCCCTGGTAGCCCTGGGCGATGGTCAGGGACCCGGTGAGGTGCACCGGACTGCTCCCTCGGCCGGTCCACGACGGCGCGTGCGCCAGGGGCGTACGTGCCTCGGACACGAAGGGGGTGAACGCCCCGGTCGGCCGGCCCTCCACGACCCACTCGACCTCGATGTCGCCGTCGAGCAGTACGTACACCTCGTCCGACTGGACCAGGTTGGTGTCGCTGGTGGTGGACCGGGACCGTGCTTCTCCGCTCTGCTTCGAGTGGACCGTCGCTTCCGCGTTCGCCCCGTACGTGCCGGACGAGTTGGCGTTCTGCTGGGCGATCGGCGAGAACGCGGCCCCGATCGTCACCTTGTTCCCCGTCGACGAACTCTCCGACGCGGTCGTCGAGTGGTTCACCGACTGCTCCGTCTCCAGAGTCATGACGGGGCCCGCGACGCTGAGCCCGGTGCGCCGGGCGCGCAGCCGGACGGAACCCTCGAAGCCCCGCAGCACACTCTGGTCGCTCACACCGCTCAGGAGCACTCCGTCCGGCGAGAAGAGCGACTCGGGGTGGCTGGTGAGGCCGACGAGCCACTGGCGCACCCGCTCGTGGACGAGGCCCCCCTCGTCGGTGAATCCGACCGGGTCGCCCGCGGCCTTCGCGACCGAGTCGAGGATGCCGGTCAGCAGCTTCTTGCCGGTGCGGATCTTCGAGGTGAGGATCGGGGTGCTGCTGAGGTCGGCCCGGCCGAGGACGGCCCGTCGGCCGCTTCCGCCGGTGCCGGTGCTGGAGTTGTCGTCCACGGCGCCCGGCGTCCCGTCGGTGAACCGCTGCTCGGGGACGTACACGGCCGCCGTGAAGTGGCCCAGGTCGAGAGGGTCGCTCTTCGGGAGCCGGCGCAGCGCGAGGGGAGGAAGCCCGAGGCTGCCGATCCACGACAGACCGGGCTGGGAGACCCGCTGCCCGGTCAGTTCGGCGATGAGGCCACCCTTGACGGTGAACAGGTGTGCCCCGGTGGCGGTGGTGGTGACCAGGGTGTTGTCGCGTCCGGAGGCGGTGGTCACCTCCGTGGAAACGGTCTTGCTCCAGTGGGCCCGGGCACCCAGCGAACCCCCGAAGGACAGGCCGGGAGCAGAGAAGCGGGGCAGGAACTCCGCCCCCATCGAGCCCTCCTTGGTGATGGTCCGGCCGTGGCCGGTCTTCACCTGGCCCGGGGTGTTCAGACGGATCAACCGGTGGGGATCGGTGTGCTGGTAGTCCCAGTCCAGGCTGGGCACCCGGAGCACCAGGGTGTGGAAGTGGCGGTTGAGGAAGGACCGTCCGAACAGGGGAATCCTCAGCCCTTCGTTGTGCAGCTGATCCATCCGGTCGGCGAGCATCCCGGGCCGCACCGCGTTCAGGACGGCCTGGGTGTTGTGGAAGGCACGCAGCCGCTCACTCGGCAGGCTGAACCACCGGGCGGGCCGGAAACTCTCCCATTCCTTACGGGACATGAAAGGGACCTGACCGCTCCCCTTCTTCGCCAAGGTGTCCAGGACCTGGTCGACGAACTCGTCGGCGGTCAGATTTCCCGACTGCTGACCCTGCCGGCCTTCCCGTGCGTTCTGTGTGTTCTGTGTGTTCTGCGGGGACTGCTTGTGGAACGCGAGGTTCTCCGTCCGGGCGAAGGTGAGGTCGTACGCGCGGTCCTCGCCCCGACGAAGGTTCTCGGGGTCGGGCCGGTTCCCCGCTTCGAACACGGTCCTCGCGGTCGGCAGACCGGCCGCGGCGCGAACGTCGTCGGCAGGCTGGCGGACCAGGACCCAGGTCGAGACAGGAAGCTTCTTGCCGTCCGGGCGGGTGACGACGAAACCGATCTCCTGACGGCCCAGAACCGTCTGTGATCCCTTGACGCGTGCGACGGTCTTCATGGCGGACGACGACCCATGGGTGTCGGTGTGGGAGGTGGTCAGGGCTGCCGACGCCGTCAGTCCACCTGCCAGCTTGACCGGACCGACCGAACCCGTCCCACCCACGAGGAAGGCGGCGCCCACCTTGTTGCCGGTGGCGCGGTTGACCGAGTCGGTCTGGGTGACCTGGTTGCTGTCCCGCATCTCGTGGGTGGTGGAGACGGACAGGGGGCGGTACTTGCCGAGTTCGACCGTGCTGACGGAGTATCCCCGAGGGAGTTCGAGGTTCCCGGAGAGCAACTCCGACCCCCGCGACTTCAGCGAGCGGGAGGAGAAGAACTCGTGGACCTGCGCGACGCTCACCCCGTGAGGCATCACCCCCTGGGCGGCCCACCGGGGCAGCGGGCCCACGGGTCCGAATCCTTCGACGTGCCCCCACCCGAGCGGAACACCCGTGGGCACCTCCGCGGGCAGGTCGTCGTCCGCCTTCGGCTTCTCCCGGGCGCTGACGGGCACTTCGAGCGTCGCGCCGTTGCTCACGGTCAGCTTCGACCGCAGGGGCGAGGGGGTGGTGCCCGAGTCGTGCAGCGGTCGTACCTCCAGTTCCAACTGGATCGCGACGACGTACGTCTCCGTGCCCTCGGCGGCCCTCGTCTCGCGCTGGATCAGGTGGGCCCGGCCGAGATCGACCGTCTTGCTCTCGTTCATCGCGAGGGAGGCCGAGACCTGGGCGGTCGCGACGGGAACGACCGACCCCGACAGAGGCACGCTCATCGCGCCCGTGGCGCCCCTGCTCTCCGTGACGGCGACGTTGTGCGACGTCAGGTGCTGGTCGATCCCGTCGAACTTGTACGGCTGGGGGCTGGGACCCGTGGTGACGCGGCGCCACTGACCGAGGCGCATGGTGACGGTGGCCACGGTCGGGGCGAGGGGGCTGCCGACGAGCAGACCGCGGCCCTCGCCCAGGAGACCCCCGGCATCCCCTTCGAGGAGCGCCGCGAGGGCGTGGACGTCGATTCCGGCGGCGGTCTTTGGCGGAAGCCCCTCCAGCAGTTCCGCTGCCAAGGCCCTCCGGTGGGCCACCGGGTTCGTCCCGAGCGTGCCGGGAACGTGCTTGTCCAGCAGGACCTGCGGCACGTTCAGGCCGACCTTGACCAGCCCGGCGACGGCCCGCTCGGGATGCGAGGCGAAGGGTTCCGTGGCCGAGGCACTCGTCGAGCCGGAGACCCAGGTGTCGCCGTAGAGGTGTGCCGGCGGGCCGTCCTCCACGAAGAGCACGTCTTCGAACGGGGCGTCCGACAGAACGGGCGGGGCGAGCTCGGAGGAGTCCGTGTCCGCGTCCTCGGCATGCGGATTCTCCGGGCCGAGGGACAGGGACAGCGGTGACCCGTCGTCGACCGGGACGACGGTCACGTCGGCTCTGTCCCCGAAGACCGGCGCGTTCGGATTGAACGTCTGCTGGACCGCTGCCGACGGTGGTCGCTGCGGGACCGGTGAGTTCGTCGGCGGGGGTGTGGGCGCCAGGACGCTCTCGGTGGTCGACGAGGTGGAGAACGTCCGTACGGGCTTCGCCTGCGGTGCCGGCTGTTCGGCCTGCGGCGCCTGAATCTGCTCGGGGGCCGGAGCGACGAGCGGGGGTGCGACGACCTGCCGCACGGGTGAGAGGAGTTGAGCCTGCGCGGGGACGGGCGGAGGAACGACCGGGGGTGCGGCGCCGAGTACGGGCGCCGACGAGTTCGTCCTACGGGGCGTCGTCGGCATCGTCAACCCCGAGGACATCGACTACGACGAGGGCTCGATCGAGACCCGCCGGGGCACCAA